>CAPHZB010000027.1 GCA_948629335.1 uncultured Bacilli bacterium | reverse complement strand
GGGGGTATAATGTATACATAGTATAGTAATTATAGTATGTAGAAATGGAGAAAAAAATATGAGTGAAAAGAAAAAACATAAAGTAATTATCGGAATTGAGATATCTTTACTATGTATGATACTAGCAACATTAAGTATAAATGCATCTAGTAGTAATCCTCCATCAAATGGAGTTAGCTACAATAAAAATAATCAAGTAACCGTACAAAATGCATTAGATGATTTATATAATAAAGCAAACTATGGAAATGCAACAGCAGGGCAAATATTAAAAGGAAGAACCGCATTAGTTGGGGGAAAACAAGTGACAGGGACTTATGAAGCACCAACATGTCCAAATTTAGCTACTCAAACACCAGGAGATGCAATGGCTGAAAACATCGATGAAGGTAAAATTGCATGGGTGAATGGAGAGAAAGTAGTTGGAAAAAGAAAAGTACAGACAATGTCTGATATCCTAAGGTTAGGAGATTATATCAGGTATACACCAAGCAAGAGTTCTTATACAATATCTTCAGTGGATACAGGTTATAGTTCAAATCAAACTATCAATCCAAGTGAATTAAATTCATGGAGAGTAATACAAAAAAATGCGGATGGAACAGTAGCAATACTGGCATCAACTGTATCGACGACACCGATAGGTTTCACAGATTCAGATGGTACAATTCTAGAAAAATATGTAAAAACCTTAAATGCAATAGCAAGTGCATATGAAACCGAGGGAATAACAGTAAGTTCAAGACATGTAAAAAGCGGTGATTTGAGTTCAGCCTTTAAAATAAGTGCAACATATTGGTTGGCCGAGTATGATATTTCTAGTGGAGAGATAGAAGGTGTGAGATGGGTTCACTTAGGTGCTGTTCAACCAAGTGCTAATTTGAGTGGCTCAAAAAAGAGTGTGCGTCCTATCGTAGTACTTAGATCAGATTTAAAAATCACAGGAGGAGATGGAACAGGGAGTAACCCATGGACAATAGCGCCATAAAATATAAAAGTATAGCAAGAGTTTAGAAAATACTTCTAAATTCTTTTTTTGACATATTTTATTTATCCTATAGAATATACTTATTTATAAGGAGAGATATCTATGCAAAAAAGATTTAAAAGTAGGAAGCAAAAAAATAAATATTTTTTCTTTAAAGTTATCTTTTTTATAGGATTTGTTATTGTACTTTATATTTTTATATCTTCTTTTCTTTTAAAACTTAAACTAACTACAACCAATGAACAATTCTTAAAAGATTTATTAAAAGACTCAAACCATCATTTAGTTTATGAAGAAAATGAACACAATTTTTTAGGAAAAATGGTTGAAGTATTATACCAAGTAGATATACAGAATCCCTTAACAATTCTAAAAAATTTCTTTAACTATGAGGAAAGTCCTGTAGGGGATATTGTAACATCAAGTGATAACGATGTAGAGCCTATTAACTCGACTTATATTGAAGATCCTTCTCCAAAGGAAATAAAAGAACCTTTGGTTTATGTATATAGTACACATCAAACTGAAAATTATTCTTACAAAAAATATGAAGAATATAACATTACACCCAATGTGATGATGGCTTCTTATATTTTAAGAGAAAAACTGAACAATAAAGGGATACCCACAATTGTAGAAACGACCAATATCTCTGATTTATTACATACGAATGGTTGGAGTTATGCAAGTAGTTATAAAGCAAGTAGCTTTTTAGTTAAAGATGCAATTGAAAAATATCCTACTTTAAAATTAATCATTGACCTACATCGTGATTCGATAAAGAAATCTTCATCTACCATTGAAATCAATCAAAAAAAGTATGCAAAAGTATTATTTGTTATTGGAGCAGAACATAAAAACTATGAAAAAAATTTAAGTGTTGCAAACAAAATAAGTGATTTAATTAATGCAAAATACAAAGGTTTATCAAGAGGCGTTATGAAAAAAAGTGGTGAAAATGTAAATGGAATTTATAACCAAGATTTAAGTGAATATTCTATTTTGATTGAATGTGGAGGACACGAAAATACTCTTGATGAAGTACTAAATACTATTGAAATATTAGCAGATGTAATCGAAGAATATATAGGTGATTAAATGAAAACAGAAGACAAAAAAAAGTTAGCAAAAAAAATTTTATCCAAGTGTTTTATATTTTTATTTCTTATTTTTACTATACTATATTTATCAGAAGGAGCTGGTTATTTTGAATACGAGCAACACAGAAATATGGTACTTACCAGTGACAAAATTAAAGAATTTGAGGAAGATGTGAAGAATGGAAAAAATATTGATATTGAAAATTATGTAGAAACAAAAGCAAAAGATTATTCGAATCCAGTTTCCAATTTAGGTCTTGATATTTCGGGCTTAGTAAATGATTTTGTGACAGATGGTTTAAATTCTCTTTTTAAATTTTTAGGAAATATGAATAAAGGATAACTTGTATTTTTAGTAAACTTTCTATATAATAAAGACTAGGTGAGACATATGAATCAAAAAAATATTCGCAATTTTTCTATAATTGCTCACATAGATCATGGAAAAAGTACATTAGCAGACCGTATTTTAGATATAACGGGTGCGATTAGTGAAAGAGAAAAACAGGCCCAACTCTTAGATAGTATGGATATCGAAAGAGAAAGAGGAATTACTATTAAATTAAATGCAGTATCCCTAACTTACCATTATCAAGGGGAAGATTATATTCTACATTTGATTGATACCCCAGGACATGTTGATTTTTCTTATGAAGTGTCGCGTTCTTTAGCAGCTTGTGAAGGTGCCATTCTAGTTGTAGATGCAGCGCAAGGAATTGAGGCACAAACTTTAGCCAATCTCTATTTAGCTCTCGATAACGATTTAACGATTATTCCTGTTATCAATAAAATTGACTTACCAAACGCAAATCCAGAAAAAGTAAAACAAGAATTGATGGAAACATTAGGCTTTAAAGAAGAAGAGATTATTTTAGCAAGTGCGAAATGTGGTATTGGTATTCAAGAATTGGTAGAAGCAGTCATTGAGAGAATTCCTCCACCAAAAGGGGACGAAAAGAAACCATTAAAAGCTTTGATTTTTGATAGCTATTTTGATTCTTATAAGGGGATTGTAGCTCTTATTCGTGTAGTAGATGGATGTGTGAGGCTAAAAGATGAAATAAAAATGCTTAGTACAAACAAAATGTATGACGTAGTGGAACTTGGTGTACATACGCCAAAAGAAGAAAAAAGAAGTGTATTGCATGCTGGGGAAGTTGGATTCTTATGTGCAAGTATGAAAAGTATTGACGATGTACGTGTAGGGGATACAATTACATTACATGGTGAAGAGGTGGAAGCTCTACCTGGTTATAAGCCGATGAAACCGATGGTGTTTTGTGGACTTTATCCAATCGAATCTTCTAAATATCCTGATTTAAGAGAAGCCTTAGAAAAACTAAAATTAAACGATGCCTCTTTAGAATTTCAACCCGAAACTTCAAAAGCATTAGGATTTGGATTCCGTTGTGGATTTTTAGGTCTTTTGCATATGGAGATTACTTTAGAACGCATCGAAAGAGAATTTGGCATTTCTTTAATTGCAACCAGTCCCTCTGTTATTTACGATATAGAACTTACTGATGGAACACATATGCAAGTAGATAGTCCTTCTAAAATGCCTGATAAAGTGAAAATAAAAGAGGTAAAAGAACCTTATATTCGAACGAATATCTTTGTTCCTAGCACCTATATTGGTCCAATTATGGAACTATGTGAAGAAAAACGAGGAAATTATGTTTCGATGGAGTATTTGGATAAAACAAGAGTCAATATGCATTATGAAATTCCACTATCTGAGATTGTATATGATTTCTTCGACAAATTAAAGTCTTATACAAAAGGTTATGCTTCTTTTGATTATGAAATGATTGGATATAAAGCAAGTGATTTGGTGAAAATGGATATTTTATTAAATGGAGAAGTAATAGATGCTTTAAGTATCATTGTTCATAAGGATTTTGCTTACCAAAGAGGAAAAAAGATTGTTGAAAATCTAAAAAAATTGATTCCAAGACAGTTGTTTGAAGTACCCATTCAAGCTGCCATTGGTTCAAAAGTAATTTCTAGAGAAACAATCAGTGCCATGCGAAAAAATGTTCTTGCAAAATGTTATGGAGGAGATGTTTCGCGTAAAAGGAAATTACTAGAAAAACAAAAAGAAGGAAAAAAGCGTATGAAAATGGTAGGAAATGTTGAAGTTCCACAAGAAGCATTTCTAGCAGTTTTAAAGATGGATGAAGATACATAGGATAGGAGAAAAATAATTCTTTTCTCCTTATAACTATGGTATAATACAAAATAGTATTTTAAAGGAGAAGAGGTATATAATGGCACAGAATAATCAATTTAAAATAGGCACAAATCCATATTCGGAAAGTGAAATATTTTCTTATGAAAAAGTAGAAGAAAAAAATATAATTCATGTTATTTATCAAGGAGACAGTAAAAAGGTAGATGGTGAAGTTATTTATTCTAAACATAATTGTGGTGTTTTAGACCGAAGAATAGAAAAGAGTATATTCGAATTAGAAACGAATAGTCTAAAAAAATATGAGCGGGTGAAGAAGATAAATATTGTATATATTATGGGATTGGTTTTCTTAGATTTTCTTTTTCTAGGAGATATAGATATGTTGATGATATTTTGTAATCTTTATGCTTTTTCAAAAGCAATTAAGTCTTTACAAATAGCAAAAAATGATTATTTATCAGCACAACATAGAATGAAGTTAATACAGTTATTAAAGGAAAACTTGGTAGAACTTACAAATGAGGAATTAGAACTCTTAAATGATCAGGAAAAAGAACTTTATCAAAAAAGTGGGAAAATTACCATTGCAAATATGAATGCAATTTGTAATCAAAAAGTATTAAAGAAACGGTTTGGAAAACCAAATGGCAAAGGCAGTTTACATACACATTCCCTTTTGTAAAACAATATGTTCTTATTGTGACTTTCCTAAATTCTTTTATTTTGATAAATGGATAAAACCTTATTTAGAAGCTTTAGAAAAAGAGATAAAAGAAACTTATAAGAAAGAGGAGATTAAAACTATCTATATAGGAGGAGGGACCCCTTCTCTTTTAAAGATAGAAGAGTTACAAACTTTGCTTTCTCTTACAAAATTATTTAAAAAGAAAAAGAACATAGAATTTACCATAGAGGTGAATGCGGAAGATATCACGGATGAAAAGGTAAAGCTTTTTTCTATTTATGGAGTGAATCGTGTAAGTATTGGTGTACAAACATTTCAGGAAAAACTAGGAGATGTTTTAGAAAGACATACTTCTTATGAAACAGTAAAAGAAGCAATTTCTAGATTGCGTAGTGTAGGTATTTTTAATATCAATTTAGACTTGATGTATGCTATTCCAGAAGAGCAATTAGTCGATGTAAAGAAGGATTTATCTAAGTTTCTCACTCTTCCTATTACCCATATTTCTACATATTCTCTTATTTTAGAAGAACATACAAAACTATATTTAAAAAATCCTCATTTAGTGGAAGAAGAGTTAGACTTTGAAATGTATAAGTATATCCAAGATACATTAAAGGAACAAGGATTTATACAATATGAAATCAGTAATTTTGCTAAAGAAGGCTATGAGTCCAAACATAATTTAGTGTATTGGGATAATGAGGAATATTATGGCTTTGGACTTGGAGCCAGTAGTTATATAGGAGGGGTGCGAAAAACAAATACTCGATCACTAACCTCTTATTTTGAGGGAAGGGAATATAGTGAAATAGAAGTGATTGATGAAAAGAAGAATATGGAATATGAAATGATTCTAGGACTTCGAAAAAGAAAAGGGGTATCAATAAAAAATTTTTTAAAAAAGTTTCAGAAAAACATAGAAGATGTCTTTTTGATTGAAGATTTAATAAAACAAGGATTACTTGAAAAACAAGGTGATTTTATTCGTATTCCGCAGGATAAAATTTATCTTTCAAATGAGATTTTACTTTTTTTTCTTTTCGATATGTAATTTTTTTGAAAAGGGACTGCCTTTTTTTCTTCTATTTGTATAAAATAAAGTAGGTGATGATATGAAAGAATTAATTGGGAATACCCCACTTGTTAAAATCAATTATAAATACAAGGAGAGGGTAAGATGTGTATATGCGAAAATAGAATACTATAATCTAACAGGAAGTATTAAGGATCGTGTTGCCTATTATATGTTAAATAGTGCAATAGAAAAAGGAATTTTAAAAGAGAATACACCCATTGTAGAAGCAACTAGTGGAAATACAGGAATTTCCATCGCAGCAATTGGGGCCTATTTAAAAAGAAAAGTTGTCATTTTTATGCCTGATTGGGTGAGTAAAGAAAGAGAAAAAATTTTAAAAATGTATGGAGCAGAAGTACACCTTTATTCAAAAGAAGATGGTGGATTTAAAAGATGTATTTTTGAGGCAGGAAAGTATGCAAAAGAAAATAACGGCTTTTTAACCAATCAATTTTCAAATCTAGATAATGTAAAAGCACATGAAGAAACAACTGGAAAAGAAATTCTAGAAAAAATGAGACCTGATGGATTTATTTCAGGAATAGGAACGGGAGGAACATTAATGGGAGTAGGAAACGCTTTACGCTTTCAAAATCCAGCTTGTCACATTTGGGCATTGGAACCGAAAAATATGTCCTTATTAAAAACAGGTGTTACATTATCTCATAAAATCGATGGTATAGGAGATGAATTCATACCAGAAATTGTGCAACCTACCGAAATTGAAAACATACTTTTAATTACCGATGAGGAGGCCCTTGAGATGTCTAGTGCGTTAGCGCGCAAACTGGGTTTAGGAGTAGGAATTTCATCAGGAGCCAATCTTCTTGCCGCTATAAGAATGGAGGAAGAGGTAGGAGGAAAAATAGTTACTGTTTTCCCAGATGATTTAAAAAAATATATTTCTAGTGATTTAGGTACTTGGAAAAATCTTGAAAATTTGGGAATCGAACTTTTAGATTATGAAATTTTATAGACAAGAAAATGATTTTAAGATACAATAAAGAGGGATTGATAATAGCATTCAGTTTGAGAAAGTTCCCATTCCTTCTTTTAATGAGAAGGATAGGAAAATAAAATATACCATATAGAAATAGGAAAATTCAGTATATAACTTATGAAAGAGAAAGAAGAGGAAACGGATTGTGAATGAAGTTGATATTAAAAAGAAATTAGAAGAGTTTAGAGTGAATAAGAAAGCAATTGAGCAAATCTGTTTTCTATGTAGGTCATGTGGATTTGATGTTATTTTAAATGTTGCTTTTAAATATGAAATTTTTGGGAATCTAAAGCTTTGTATGAACGTGTTCAGTCTATAAAAAAGAGGGATAATCAAAAAGAATATCGTAAGGTTTAGAGGAATAGGATGTGATAAGATGAAAATTTATAATACATTAACAAGACAAGTAGAAGAGTTTAAACCAAAAGAGGAAAAGTTTGTAAAGATGTATACTTGTGGGCCGACCGTGTACCATTATGCACATATTGGAAATTTACGAACTTATATTTTTGAAGATATATTTGAAAAAACACTTACTTATTTAGGATATTCAGTTACAAGATGTATGAATATTACCGATGTTGGGCATATGTCAAGTGATTCAGATTCTGGGGAAGATAAGATGCTTAAAGGAGCCAAAAGAGAACATAAAACGGTATTGGAAATCGCGCAATTCTATACAGAATGTTTTAAAAAAGATTTAGAAAAATTAAATGTCAAGTGGCCAGAGATTGTTTCGAAAGCAACAGATAATATTGACGAATATATTAAAATTATAGAAAAATTGTTACAAGATGGATATGCGTATTCTTCAGGAGGAAATATTTATTTTGATACATCTAAGTTAGAGGATTATTATCGATTAACAAATCATAAAATTGATGAAATGGTTGTTGGAGTTAGAGCAGGCGTTGAAGAAGATACAGCGAAGAAAAATCAAGCTGACTTTGTTTTATGGTTTACAAAATCTAAATTTGAAGACCAAGAACTTAAATGGGATTCCCCGTGGGGATATGGATATCCAGGTTGGCATATTGAATGTTCTGGAATTTCCATTAAATATTTAGGAGAGTATTTAGATATTCACTGTGGAGGAGTAGACAATATTTTTCCACATCATACCAATGAGATTGCACAAAGTGAAGCCTATTTAGGACATAAATGGTGTAATTACTGGGTACATGGAGAACACCTTAACGACTTATCTGGGAAAATGAGTAAATCAAAAGGAGATTTCTTGACAGTATCTTTATTAGAGGAAAAGGGTTATTCCCCTTTAGCGTACCGTTTTATGTGCTTAAATTCTCATTACCGAAAAGTACTTGTATTTAGCTATGAAGCACTAAGTCAGGCAAGTACTACTTATGAGAAACTAAAAAAAAGAACGCTTTCTTTAAAAGAGGAAGGAAATATTCTAGAAGAGGACTTTTTAAAGTACGATACTCTTTTTAAAGAGAAAATAGGAGATGACTTAAATACAGCAGAGGCCTTTACTGTGCTTTATGATGTTTTAAAGGATGAAACCCTAAATGATAAGACAAAAAGAGAACTTGTAAAAAGTTTTGATACTGTGTTTTCTCTTGAATTATTAAAAGAAGAAAAAAAAGAAATAGATGAGGAACTTCAAAGATACATTCAAAAGAAAATGGAAGAAAGACGTATTGCGAAAGAGAACAAAGACTATCAATTAGCGGATGCTATAAGAAAAGAATTAGAAGAAAAAAATGTATTGATTAAGGATACGAGAGAGGGAACAACTTTTGAAATTAAATAGGAAAGTAAAGCAAGTGTTTGAGGAGGCTCTAGATATAGAGAAGAAATTAATCCAAGAAGGATATAAAAAGGCTTGTCAAGGAAAAACGTTTTGTGAAACCTGTGCGCCTTTTTGTGAGGTAAAAAAAGAAAACGAAAAAACAAAATACAAAAGAACAATGCCTTTTCGTTATTAATTTAGAAAAAAGGATAGAATTAAGACTTTAAGGAAATGTAGAAAGGGATAGAATATGAAAAATAATGCAATTGCAAGTCGCGATGTTGACTTTGCTAAATGGTATACTGATGTAGTTCGTTCAGCTAAACTTGCTGATTATTCATCAGTAAAAGGATGCATCGTTATTGAACCAAACGGATATGCAATTTGGGAGCGTATGCAAGAAATATTAGATAAAAAATTTAAAGAATTAGGACATGTCAATTGTCAGATGCCTCTTTTAATTCCAGAAAATTTACTAAAAAAAGAGACAGAACTTGTAGAGGGATTTGCCCCTGAAGTTGCTTGGGTAACTAGCGGTGGTCAAAAAGAGTTAGAGGAAAGGCTTTGTATTCGACCAACGAGTGAAACCTTATTTTGTGATTATTATAGGGATCACGTGAAGTCGCATAGAGATTTGCCTATGTTATATAACCAGTGGTGCAATGTTTTAAGATGGGAAAAGGAAACGAGGCCATTTTTAAGAAGCCGTGAGTTTTTATGGCAAGAAGGGCATACTATCCATGCAACAGAAGAAGAGGCCATGAAAGAAGTTGACCAGATGATGGGTGTGTATCATTGGTTTCATAATGAAATTTTAGCAATTCCATCCATTCGTGGAAGAAAAACCGATAAAGAAAAATTCGCGGGAGCAGAATATACGCTTACGAATGAGGCTTTAATGTATAATGGGGTTGCTTTACAAGCAGGAACGTCTCATTATTTTGGACAGAAATTTGCGAAAGCTTATGGGGTAACATTTACCAATAAAGAAAATAAGGAAGAATATGTATATCAAACCTCATGGGGAACAACAACACGAATGATTGGAGGACTTATCATGGTACATAGTGATGACTATGGGCTTGTCTTACCTCCAAGAATTGCACCAAAACAGGTGGTGATTATTCCAATTGGAGATAGTGAAAAAGTGAGTACTTTGGCGCAACAATACCAAGAAACTTTAAGAAAAGAAGGAATAACTGCTTTTATAGATAATAGTGAAAAGTCACCTGGATTTAAATTTGCAGAAGCAGAAGTACAGGGGATTCCTATTCGAATTGAAATTGGTGAAAGGGATCTTGAAAAGGGAGAAGTTACTTTTGTTAGACGTGATACAAGAGAAAAGTGCATTGAAAAAATGGATATAGATTTAGTTTCCTATATAAAAAATCTACTTAATACAATTCAAAATGACATGTATCAAAGAGCTTTGAAAAGAAGAGAGAATCTTACCTTTGAGGCTCATAATTTAAAAGAAATGGAAGAAATCCTAAATAAACAACCAGGATTTATTCACGCTATGTGGTGTGGTGATGTTGCCTGTGAAGAAAAAATAAAAGAAATAAAGGGGTGCAAATCTAGATGCATTTTAGAAGATGCCGAAAAAATAGATGATGTATGTGTTTGTTGTGGTAAAAAAGCAAAACATGTAGTTGTTTGGGCACTTCAGTACTAATTCGACAAAATATGACCAACAAAATCGTTATAGTATAGATGGTGAAGGGTATGAATTTAAAAAGTATTTTTCCAGCTATTCTATGCATACTTGTTGGTTTTTTTATGAGTAATTTCATGTTTGAACAATATGACAAAGGTGGGGATGCAAAAGTGTCCTCGGAAAGAGGCAATGTCTATTTCTTTCAAATAGGTGTTTATTCAAGTTTAGAAAATATGAAAGAAAGCCTTAAAAATGTTGAAACTTATATTTATGAAGAAAGCGATAAACTTTTCTATGCATATGTAGGAATGACAAAAGATAGCGCCAATTTAGAAAAAATAGAAGGATATTTCAAAGAATTAGGCTATGTTATTTATAGAAAGGAGAAAAGAGTAAATAGTGCTGCCTTTCAAGAAGTATTGTCTCAATATGACTTAATGTTAAAGGAAACAACCGATAAAAAAACGATTGGTTCTATTATGGGACAAGTGATTAGTAAGTATGAGGAGTTGGTTTTAAGTGACTAAGATAAAAGAACTTCCAAAAGAAGAAAGACCAATAGAGAGATTATTAAAAAATGGAGTGGATTCCTTAAGTAATGAGGAGTTGCTTGCCATATTATTAAAATCAGGTACAAGAAATTGTTCCTCAAAACAATTGGCTGAAAATTTAATAAAAAAAGCAGGGGGCATTCATGGACTTAAAAATTTGCCTCTTTCTAAACTATTAGAGGAAAAAGGAATGGGAACCGTAAAGGCAGCTACACTACTTGCTTGTATGACTTTATATAAAAGAATAGAGAAGAAAGATTTAATTTATAGGAAAAAGATTACTTCAAGTAAGGAAGTGGTTGAGTATTTTATGAATGAATTAAAAGATGAAGAGCAAGAACATTTTTATTGTATTTATCTTGATAGTACTAAACATATCCTAGAAAATAGGTTGTTATTTTTAGGAACTTTAAATTATAGTCTAGTACACCCAAGAGAAATCTTTAAGGAAGCTTTTATAAATGGGGCTGTTTCTTTAATATTCGTGCATAACCATCCAACAGGTGAAGTACTTCCTTCTAAAAATGATATTGAGTTAACAAGACAATTAGAAGAAATTGGCATTCTGCATGGAATAAAAGTAGAGGATCATATTATTGTTGGAAAAGAAAAATATTATAGTTTTTTTGAAGATTGTGAGATGGTATTATGAAACAAAATATGGAAAAAAAATATGTAGTCATTATTTTGATTGTTTCCATCTTGTTTTTCTTAGGAATGATGTCTTTTTTCATCGAACAGCAGAAAAACTTTACAATGATTGATAAATTTTTAAAAGATAGTATTCATACAGTAGCATATGTGATTGAAGTTCCCATTCATAAAGTGGAGGAGTGGATTAGTGATATTAAGGAGCATAGAAAGATGCATGAAGAATATAATGATTTAGTGGAGACTGCTTCAAAAACAGAATTTATGACTGCAAAATACAATGAATCCTTGCGAGTCATTGAAGAACTAGAATCCATGTTAGATTTAAATAGCACCCTAGTAGAAAGTAGTTATTTGAATGCGACAGTGATTGGACGAAACCTTGGTTATTTTTATGATAAACTTACCATTGATAAAGGTTCTGCTAATGGAATTAAAGAGAATATGGCAGTGATAACGAATGGAGGACTTATTGGAACTGTTATTAATGTAAGTTATGGGACAAGTGATATAAAACTACTTACCAATAGTGATGTAAATCAAAAGATATCCGTTAAGATAAAAGGAGAAGATGAGTATAGTTATGGATTGTTATCAGGATATGATTCGAATAAGAAGACTTTTACGATTGAGGGAATTGCCGGAAATAAGGAAATCTCTATAGGAGCAGAAGTTACAACTACAGGGTTAGGAGATATTTTTCCATCGGGAATTTTAATTGGATATGTGAAATCTATTACAAAGGATCATTTTGATTTAGAAAGAATCGTAGAAATTGAATCAAAGGTGGATTTTGATGCTGTTCAGTATGTTACTGTATTGAAGAGGAAAGAATCATGAAAAGACTATTTGGCATTGAAATTATGGTCTATATACTCGAAATAGTGGTAACAGACTGTTTACAGAAAGGAACCTATTTCTTACCCCTTTATGGTTATTTTTATGTTCTTATGGCTGTACAACAATTACATCGGGAAAAAGATCAGTTTCTTTTTTGCTTCTTCTCTGGACTTCTTTATGATTTAACCATAACTTCGACACCATTTATGAATACATTCTTATTTTCTTTCATCTATCTTTTAGTGAGAAAATTAAATATTTACTGTTTAAAAAACAAGCTTGCTTTTTTATTTTGCTTTTTTCTTGAGGTAATTTTATATAGAACATTTACCTATTTTACTTTGGTTTTAATTCAATACCAAAAATTTTCTAAGGATCATTACATTAGTAGTATTATCTCTTCACTTGCCATGAATTTACCTTTTGTTTTATTTTGTAGTTTTTTTCTCTTAAGAAAGAGAAAAGAAATCATTAGTCATCCAAAAAAAAGACGATTTTGTAATTTTTTTCTAAAAGATGTCTAAAAGAATAGGAAAACTAATGATATACTATTTTTAAGGAGATGAAATTATGGATTTAGAAACACTTGAAGTTGTTAAGAATTTGCCTCTTTTTCGTCAGGAAAAAAAAGAACAAACAAAAATAGAAGGAAAAGAAACTGAGGTTAGAATGATTCCCATAGATGAGGAGAAGAAATCACTTGAGATAGTTCCTTTAGATAAAGAGAAAAAGTCTAGATTTCTAATAAATTATGGAGAACAAAAATATCTATTAAATATAGATAAGGAAGGCGCCAAAAAAGAATTGGATGTTTGGCTGATATTGACTGAAAAAGGACTAGAAAAGTATCGACCTAATTTATATTATATTGATCCTAATTTTGATTTTACAATAAGTCACTTTTATGAGGGATATACAAGCATTGACCAATTGGATTTATCTATGATGGATAAGGAAATGATTTCCATGTATCTACTACAGTTAAATAAAGATTTTCATACAGTACAAAGTAATGAATTTAACTTAAGAGAGATTATTCAAAATGAGTTCGTGTATGGAATCAGTGTATGTCATGGAGATGGGGTTTTAAGCGAAGAGGAAGCAGGTACAATATTATCCTTTATAAACCGAGTTGACTTCGGGAAAGTGGCTACATATAATCATCAAGAAATCGCAATGGAGAATATTTTGTATAATAAAGAAACAAAGGATACAAAAGTGATTCATATGGAACAGGCAAGGTATGGAGTTCCTATTTATGATTATCTTTATATGTTAAAAACACTTGATGAAGATATCAGTCGGGTATTTTTACCAGAACTGAAAGAATCTGATCCACAAGTAATTCAAATTATATCGCTCCTTTGTGACATAAACATATATTGTAAAAATAGGGATAAGGGAATGCATGTGGATATGAATTTACAAGATATACATGATCAAGTCAGTGCTTTACAAACACAAATGACCACTTTAAGAAATAAATAATTTATAAAAAAGGAAGAGATCATCTCTTCTTTTATTTTAAAGTAAAACTTTGATTTACAATAGGCACACTATATAAAAATAAAATATCTTGCACTTCCTTTTTAAAATCTAATTCTGGGATGGTTGCAAGGAGATTGCTACTAAAATACCGTAAATCAATTAGAATAATTTTACTATAGTTTTCTAGTAAAACAGGTGCAAGGCTACTAGCAAATGAATCTCGAAATATGATTAACTCTTTTTTTTCTTTTTGTTTTTCATTTTCTAAAATAAGAACAGAAGTTGCTCCATCTAAGAAAATATCATACGAGTCAATGTTATTTATATTCTCCTTTTTGTATACAGGCTGAAATTCTTTCTTTTCATAATTGTAAACCTTTGTTTTTTGGATAGTATCTGAGGTGAGATAGGTAATTGCATCCGCTTTTACTGTAGAAGCTTTACTATAATAAGCACCATAAAAAGGAAAGTATGTATTTGTAAGAGTAGGAAATAATGTAGGTTCTAGATTCATTTCCTTTTGTACTATTTTTAAAACAGGTTCTAATGCCTCCTGTTTCCAATGCAAATCAGTTCTATAATACGAGTTTAATGATAAAGAACTACGTAAGTCAATTTCATGAAATGAAGAGGGAAGTTGTTCCCGAATTTTCTTGTAAAAAGTGTCATAATCTAATTTTGGGAAAAGGGAAGTAGGTGCATAGTAATTCTTATCGGGGATAATTGCATAATATACATTTTTTTCTTTAAAGTACTCTTCTTTTATTTTCTTTAATTTATTTGTAAAATTTGCAATAGAATTCTCACTTATTTTATAGTCTAATTCGTATATGTTATTTCCTACAATAAAAGCTCCATGACTTTCTTTTTTTTGGTAGATGTTTTTGGTAACAAAAGACTTTCCTTGTCTTATATACTCCCTAAATGGGAATTGATCTAGGGTATATGTATTTAATTCATTTGAAAACGTACCATCTAATACAGATTGTGTTGTAAAAGTAGGAAACGTTTTAAGTGTTCGTCTTTCTGATTTCGAGGTGCTAATATCTCTATCAAAGAGGCTGATTAGAAAAAAACAGGCAAGAACAATAGAAAAACCAATAACAATTATTTTATCTTTCAAAAAAATCCCTCCTTAAAATCGAAAATATAAAAATGGTTGAAACGAGGTATCAATGATAAATGATGTACATAAAAGGAAAATTCCTATATAGATAACAGGTTCTATGATAGTAAGAAGAACTTCTATTTGTTTTATTTCCTTTAGTTTTTTGTAGCCTATTTTTAAAAGAGGTGTTGCTAGAAAAACAGCAAAAATGAGAAGAAAAAGATATTCTTTGAAATAAAATAGAATTTCTTCATTTGCAAATGGAATATCATGAAGACCTATCATTCCCTGTAGGGAAGAACATAACTCTGTGATGTTTGTTCTTTGGAAAATGACAAAGCTAAATAGAATAATGATCACAGTATAGAAATGTCCTATAAAAGAATGTTTGTTTAGGAAAGGAAGAAGAATCCACTTTTCTAAGAGTAAGAAAAGAAAAAAGTAGAGTCCCCAAAGAATAAAATTCCAACTTGCTCCATGCCAAAGTCCTGTTGCAAACCAGACACAAAATAGATTAAAAATAAATCTCCCTTTTTTTACACGATTTCCACCTAAAGGAATATAAAGATAATCCCGAAACCAACTCGATAAAGAAATATGCCATCTTCTCCAAAAATCAGTTATACTTTTGGCAATGAGTGGATAATTAAAGTTTTCTAAAAAGTGAAATCCAAGAATCAACCCTAAACCAATAGCCATATCACTATAACCAGAAAAATCAAAATAAAGTTGTAATGTTTCCGTGATGGCACGAAGCCATAGTCCTAAAATACTAGGTGATGCATTTCCTAGTATTTGTGAAAATTCACCAAGAATATCTGCAATCATCACTTTTTTTGCAAGACCAATTGTAAATCGCTGAATTCCACAAGAAATTTCTTTTATAGAAAATGTTCTTTCTTTCATTTCTTTTTCTATCGTTTCATAACGAACAATTGGACCAGCAATTAACTGGGGAAACATAGATATATATGTCATAAAATCTAAAACATTTTTAGAACTTTTTATTTTTCCACGATAAAGGTCGATAACATAACTGGTAGTTTGAAATGTAAAAAAACTAATTCCAATCGGTAAAGTGATTGAAAGATAGGGAAGAAGATTTGGAAAAAGCGAGTTGACGGTTTCTGAAAAGAAATTGTAATATTTGAAATAAAAAAGAATGCCGAAGTTTATAAGTAAAGAAAATACAAGCAGAAATGTTTTTAATGGTTTCTTTTTACAAGATTCAATCCATTTTCCAAAAATATAGTTAAAAATGGCCGAAAAAAGAAGTAAAATACAGTATCTAGGTTCTCCATAAAAATAAAAAATAAGGCTACTTAGAAGTAGAATTATATTTTTGCACTTCCAGGGAACTATAAAATATAAAAATAAAACAATAGGTAAAAAATAATATAAAAATGTAATACTTGAAAATACCATAATTCCTCCATGAATAGAAAAACCTCTTGTAAGAGGCTTTTATTTCGTTTTTAGATTTTTGAAATCGTTTAGAATTTTGTTACCATATTCATCATTTAAAATAACGATGATTAAGTCTCCTCTACTTTCAACGATTACATTTTCGACACCAACACAAATCCATTTTCTTGGGTCGATATTTTCTTTAATCTTTGTTTTTGCTTCCTCTACGCTTTTTGTGTCTTTCATACGAACAAGAACAACTGAATGCGCTATAGAAGTGACCATAGATTCACTAGCAAGGGCTTCCTTAAAATCAATATCGTTTGTTCCAAGAAAACCTTCTGCATTTTCTTTTGTAACTGTTATATTTTCAAGATACATTGGTCGCTCTTCTTCTGGCACACTTGCATATACCTGCGTCATAATGTCTTCTAGGTTTCCTGAAATGTTTTCCTCTTTTTTTGAACATCCTGAAATACCTAAGAAAACAATAGAAAGTATTAGTAAAGCCATTATCTTTGCGTATAGTTTCATACAATCACCACCTTCCGTAACGTTATCTTTAGTATATCATATATTTTTTTTATTGCAATTGTTTTATAAAAATAAGAGGAGAAGGGGTAGGAAGATGTTGTTATTTTAACTAGTAAAAAAATTGAAGGATTAATTTTAGGGTAGAATTAGCTAGAAAATAGATTTGACAAACAAAAAAAAATCCTGTATA
>CAPHZB010000026.1:6928-19222 GCA_948629335.1 uncultured Bacilli bacterium | reverse complement strand
CAACAGTACAAAATGCATTAGATGATTTATATAATAAAGCAAACTATGGAAATGCGACTGCTTCTCAAATATTAAAAGGAAGAACCGCATTAGTTGGGGGAAAACAAGTAACAGGGACTTATGTAGCACCAACTCTTGCTAGTCAGACTCCAGGGAATGCTACAAAAGAAAATATAGACAAAGGTAAAATAGCTTGGGTGAATGGAGAAAAAATAGTAGGAACAGGGAGCAAGGGGATGGGAATAGCAGATATATTTCTACTAGGTGCTTATGTAAAATATACCCCAAGTAAGGAAAGCTATAGTATCTCTTCATCAGATACAGGTTATGAAAAAGATCAAACCATCAATCCAAATGAGTTAAATTTATGGAGGGTCATTCGAGTAAACGAAGACGGAACAGTAGAATTAGTATCAAGCAATGTATCTAGTAAAAAAATATATATTACAGGGGTGACTGCTTATAAAAATTACATTGGAACATTGAATAAAATAGCAGCGTCATATGAAACAGAAGGATATACAATAGGTTCAAGACATATTGGATATGATGCAACAAAAATAGAAGAATACCTCTCAGCCAATCCAGAATCGCCTTTCGAAGAGCATTATACTGGTGAAGTAGATGAAAAATTAGTAAAGAGAGCGATAGGAACTTTAAATGCTGATCCTGTCGGAGATAGTAGTTCGGATAGCTTCTTATATTGGTTTTCCTCTCGTAATGGTACCTCAGTAAGAGGTGGTGATCTTGAAGTACTTGCGGTTTGTAGCAATCGTAGGGGGATGACCTCAGAATTTCAAAGGCCTTGCATTTTTAATGATGGTACATATGATAGATTAGATAGTAAGGGTAATATCGAACATTATGGAACAAATTTTAAGGAATCTCCATATAGGCCACGAGGATGTTACGGAATTGGAGTGTACACTGGCATCAGTTCCGAAGGATTTTATATTTCTTCTGCCCGTATTCGTCCTATTGTAGTTTTAAAACCAGATTTAAAAATAACAGGAGGAAATGGAACAGAGGATAAGCCATGGACAATAGCGCCATAAAATATAAATGTATAGCAAGAGTTTAGAAAATAATTCTAAATTCTTTTTCATTTACAATTAACACCAAATTTTACCTCCGACGCTTCTATTTTTATTGTTTCCTCATTTTATTTTTGATATAATGAATAATAGATAGGAAGCTAGATGATATGAGAAATAATAAGGGACAAGCGTTAGTGGAATTTATTTTAATTTTACCCATTCTTTTATTTGTTGTAATGGCTTTAATAGACATAGCCTCTATACAATTTTCAAAATATAAACTAGAAGACCATTTAGATACTATTGTAGATTTATATGAAGAAGGAAAAAAAGAACAAGTAAATCAATATGGAGTAGATAAAAAGATTACAATTCAGATAGAAGAAAAAACAGATTATGCAACAATAAAGGTTGGAACACGTCAAACAATTAATACGCCAATATTAAAACAAAAACTAGGAAGTAACTATAAAGTTGAAACAGAAAGAACAGTTTATATTCATGAAAAAGAATAATGGGCAAGTTTTAGTTGCATTTCTATTGTTACTTCCTTTACTATTTTTGATTATCACTTCCTTACTCGAATTTGGAACTCTTAGCATCCAAAAAAGAAAGATTACAAATACAGTAGATGAGGTTCTTACCTATGCAAGTAAAAACAAAACAAGTGATGCATTAGAAGAAGAAGTTACTACACTATTAAATAAAAATATTGAAGGAATTCACATATTACAAACAATAAAAGAAAAAGAATATTTTGAAATTCGTTTAACTATTGAATTAAAAGGAATCTTTAAGGGAATCTTTAAAGAAAAATATATGTATACAGTAGAAAAACGTAAAACATATCGTTAGAAAGGGGATTGATTATGGCACTTAGACAAGCAAAAATTGTAACAATAACATCAGTAAAAGGAGGAAGTGGAAAAACAACCTTAGCTTTATCTTTAGCAGGTTCTTTATCCCTCCAAAAAAGAAGTGTACTTCTACTTGACTTAGACTTATATGAAAGTGCTTTAGCAATGCATACAGGATCAGATGCCGATCGAAACTTATTTACATTAATTGATGACTTAAAAAATAATCGATACACTTCTGAAATCGATTACGTAAGTAAATATAATGAATTCATCTCTGTTTTACCAGCACCAAAAGATCCACGTCTTGCAAGCAAAATTACAAATAAATATATTCAAATCGTTTTATCAAAATTAAGAACAAGATATGATTTTATCATTATCGATACCAGTCATGCGATGGATAGTATTAACATTATGGCTTTAGATAATAGTGATGAAACCTTTTATGTTATTGAAAAAGACCCAATTCAAATAAAAAACATGAAAACAATTGTTTCTATATTTGGTGATATTGAAAAAGAAAATTATCATATTGTCCTAAATGAAGCAACAAGGAAAACCAAAGGACCTTTAACAAACTATGATGTGAAACATATGCTTGCAAAAGAAATTGAATATGTAATTCCTTCTTCATTTACAGTAAAAAACATAGATGAATATGTTCTTGATGGAAAAATTATGATTTTAGATAAAAAAATAAGAACTCGTTTTAAAAAAGAAATAGAAGTCATTGATAAAATAGTTGATTTCCTTTTAATAGAAGAATAGAAGGTGTGATAGTGGCAAGAAAATTGACGGAAGAATTTGAAATAAAATTAGATACATCAGAAATTACAGATGTAAAAGATTATGAAGCATTTACAAATAAAGTTTTATTAGATGAATTACGAAGCAAAATTATTCAAAATTTAATTGATCATAATGTACATGCAGAAGAAAACATGAATGAATTTGTTAAAAAACAAATTGATATGACTATAGAAGGATATGATTTATCAGATACAGAAAGATCTTATTTATATAATTTAATCGATAATGAAATTAATGGATATGGACCTATTTCTGAACTTTTAAAAGATCCTGATATAACAGAAATTATGGTGAATGATACCGATGAGGTCTATATTGAATTAAATGGACGTGTTGTAAAAGATGATTCTGTTTCCTTTATTAACCATGATCATATTATACGAACCATTCAGCGTATGATACAACCTCTTGGAAGAACGATTGATACTGCAACACCTATGGTCGATGCAAGATTGGCAGATGGTTCTAGATTAAACGCGGTGATTCCTCCTTTATCTTTAAAAGGACCTGTTTTAACTATTCGTAAATTTAAGCCTGAACTTGCAAATATTGACGACTTCTTACGAAATGGAACATTAACCCCTTACATGGCACGTTTTTTAGAAGCATGTGTACAAGCAAAACTAAATATTATTATTTGTGGAGGTACAGGCGGAGGAAAGACAACACTTTTAAATGTACTTTCTTCCTTTATTGGAAAAGAAGAACGTATTATTACTATTGAAGATGCCGCTGAACTTAAATTGGAACAAGAACATGTGATTTCGCTGGAAACGAGACTTACCAATTATGAGGGACAGGGGGAAATTACTATTCGTGATTTGGTAATTAATTCTCTTCGTATGCGACCTGATCGTATCATCGTTGGAGAAGTACGTGGAAAAGAAGCTTTTGATATGTTGCAAGCTATGAATACAGGACACAATGGGTCTTTAACAACAATGCATGCCAATAGCCCTGTAGATGCCTTAAATCGATTAGAAACCATGATTTTGATGGCGGGAATGGAAATTCCAATTCGAGCATTACGTGAATACATTGAAAATGCAATCGATATTGTTGTTCAAATTCAAAGATTAGCAGGTGGAATAAGAAAAATTACTTCTATATCAGAAGTTGTCGGATTTAAAGATGAGATGATTGAACTTAGAGAAGTATTTTCTTTTCGGCAAAAAGGATTAACTGAAAAAGGGGAAGTTATTGGTGAATTTGTAATGGCAAGACGTGTGCCATCTGTATATAAGAAAATATGTGAAAGAGGGATTGACTCTTTGACAGACATTTATGGATAGGAAGTGATATAGTGAAAAGTAGTAGTTTTAGTTTATACGAACAATCTTTGACCAATGAGACAGTTACAATTACTTATAAACCGATAGCTACTGTTTCAACGTATTCCTATAAGATTTATAAAGATGGAAATTTATTTGATGAAGTGAATGTCACAAATGGTGTAGCTTCCAATATTATATTAGAGGAATCTGGAGATTATTCAATAACTGTCGAATTGGTCTTAAAAAATGGAACAGTAAAAAAAGAAGAAAGTGGACACTATCTTTTAGATGTAGATTCTCCTTATATTTTAGGAAAAGATTCCTATATTACCTTATATTCTTTAAAAAAAGGACAAACATTTGCTATTGCTACTTTAAAAAGATATGTTACAGTCCGTGATAAACAAGATGGAGATTTATTTGATTCCTTATCTTGCGATTTTGATTCTGTTGATTTCACCCAATTAGGTGTTCATAAATTAGCGTGTACAGTTACAGATAAGGCAGGAAATGTAGGGGAGAAAGAACTATTATTAAAATTAGAAAAAAATAGAGAAATGGAATTAAATATCATGATTGGAATTTTATCTATTTTTATCTTTCTTTTAGTCATTTTCTATCTTCGCTTTCAAAGAAGTGTTCGTCTAGAAAGAAAATTCATGCCTTATGCCATTGAACCTTTAAAAGATAAAAAAATATCTATTTTTGATACACTGTCTGACCGTATGTATCAACTGATTTTACTTGTAAATAAAGCCTTTGATAAATCTGTTTTTGTATCTAAATACGCAAAAAAATATGAAAAATATCTTCCTCTTTATAAACATTTTAATCAAACAATGGACTTTGTTTCTTCTAAAATCTTAGCAGGAATTTCTCTTGTTTTGGTATCCATCATCGGCAATATACTTCATTATCACTTCATGAGTATATATGAACTTTTTATTCCTTTTCTAGTTGGCTTTTTTCTACCTGATATTCTTTATTTTATTCGATATAAGTTATACCGAAATACCATTGAAAATGATTTATTACAGGCCATTATTATTATGAATAATGCTTTTAAATCAGGAAGAAGTATTACGCAAGCCATTGAACTTGTGACAAAGGAGCTTGATGGTCCTATTGGAGTCGAATTTAAGAAAATGCATATGGAAATTTCCTTTGGACTTGGAATTGAAGAAGTGTTTGAACGTTTTTCTAAACGTGTAAAATTAGAAGAAGTCACCTATTTAACGGCCTCTTTATCCATTCTAAATAAAACAGGAGGAAATATCATAAAAGTATTTTCATCAATAGAAAAAACATTATTTAATAAAAAGAAATTAAAACTGGAACTTCGTTCTTTAACAGGAAGTTCAAAAATAATTGTCTATGTTTTATTTGCAGTTCCTCTTTTATTCATTCTCTTTATTTCTTTAGTGTCTCCAGGATACTTTACTCCATTTTATACAACACCAATTGGAATGATTCTTCTTTGTATTATGGTTCTTATTTATGTTTTATATATATGGTTTGTTCGTAAAATTATGAAAGTAAGGATGTGAGTTTATGCAAGAAGAGAAAATAACAAATATTTACCGGAAGAAAGATATTGAAAAAATGGAAGAAAAATTAAAAATGTTAGGACTTCCTTTTAAAAATCAAAAGAAATTACCTTTTTTTTATAAAAATGCAATTGTATATCTAAATACACGATTTATCACATCAATTCTTGTCTTTCTTTTTACTTTATATAAAGGGGGAAGCATGAGTTATATCTTAGCTCCTGTTGTAACCATTTTATACTTTTATGCATTTTATATATGTACCATTGAATTACCAATTCGAAAACGTATTTTAAAATTAGATCATGAAGCACTAAATTTCTTTGAGATTTTAACACTTACACTAGAATCAGGAAGAAATCTAGAACATGCTTTAGAAGTAGCTGTGTTTAATGTAGATTCAGAGATTTCCAAAGAATTTAAGAAGACGCTTTTTGAAGTAAAGTTTGGTAAGTCATTGATTGAAGCTTTAGAAGATATGAAAAAAAGAATTCCATCTGAAACAATTAATAATATTATTTTAAATATTACGCAGACAAATGTCTTTGGAAGTAGTATACTAGATACGATGTATAATCAAATTGATTTCTTAAGAGATAAGCAGATTTTAGAAATCAAAGGACAAATTAACAAAATTCCAAACAAAATAAGTATTATTTCCGTACTATTTATTGTTCCACTTATTTTGATTTTGGTATTAGGACCAGTTGTTATTGGTTATTTATAGGAGGTTTATCATGTATCATTTTATCGGAATTAAGGGGTCTGGCATGAGTGCTTTAGCGCAGATTATGAAAGAACTTGGTTATGAAGTACAAGGAAGTGATGTAGAAGAACACTTCTTTACAGAAGAAGGTTTACGTGAGAAAAACATTCCCATTTTCCCTTATAGAAAAGAGAATATTGAAGAAGGAATGAAGATTATTCAAGGAGAATCGATTAAAGAGGATCATCCAGAAGTAGTCATAGCGGAAAAACTAAACTTAAAAATCTATTCTTATCATGAAATGGTAGGAAAATTAACAGAACGTTTTAAAACCATTTGTGTTGCAGGGTGTCATGGAAAGACAACGACGACTTCTATGATTGCACATATTTTAAAGAATATGGTTGGCGCAAATTACTTAATTGGGGATGGAACAGGAGATGCATCTTTAGAAAATACTTATTTTGTTTTAGAATCATGTGAATATAGAAGACACTTTTTATCGTACAATCCTTATTATGCTATTATTACAAATATTGATTTAGATCATGTTGATTATTTTAAAAATATGGATGATGTGATTGATGCATATAGAGAATATGCGAATAAAGCTGAAAAATTAATTTTGGCTTGTGGAGATGATTCTTATACGCACGCCCTAGATGTGACAAAACCCATTTTCTTCTATGGGTTAGGGGAAGATAATGATATTAGGGCACTTAATGTCGAATACAAAAGTACAGGAATTAGTTTTGAAGTAGAAGTGGAAGGAAATTATTATGGTTTCTTTGATTTACCGATTTATGGGAAGCACCAATTACTTGATGCATTAGCAAGTATTGCTGTTTGTTATTATGAAAGATTAGAAGCAAAAGAAGTACAGAAAATATTTAAGTCATTTAAAGGAGCAAAGCGAAGATTTACAGAAACAGTAGTCGGAAACTCCATCGTGATTGATGATTATGCTCATCATCCAAATGAGGTAAATGCAACCATTCATGCGATTAAACAAAAATATGAAGGAAAGAAAATTATTTCTATTTTTCAACCACATACATTTTCAAGAACAAAAGAATTCGCTTCTGATTTTATTCGAGTATTTACAAAAGTGGATGAAGCTTATTTTTTAGAAATTCATCCTGCTCGTGAAAAACAGGAAGATTACCCTGACATAAAAAGTGAAATGCTTGTGCAAGGATTAACGAATGGACATATGATTACCATGGAAGAAGCAAAAGTTTTAAGTGAAAAGAAAGATGCTGTATTTGTATTTATGAGTCCAAATGATTTATCAAAGCTAGAAAACGAATTAATAGAATATTTAAAATAATGAGGAGGTATTTATGAATTGTCCAAATTGTGGAAGTCCCATTAAAGAGGGGGAGATTATGTGTTCAACTTGCCGTATGCCTGTTGCACTTATGAGTGGAACACCTGTTTCTCCAAGTCCAATTGTACCAACAACGGTAGAACCTACTTATGATACAAAGGGTACTATACCTAGTATGCCTTATCAAGAAAGTGCACCTATTCAAACGGAAAATGTACAAGAAGATTTAGCAAGTAATCAATACAAAAATTATGGAGAAGGAAAAAAAGCTGTGACTAGTTTAAAATTTCTGGTTCCCATTCTGTTTGGAATGATTCTTTTGGTTTTTGTTGTCTTTGGTATTTATATGGTTATAAAAACATATATTCAGGATAAAAAGATAGATCCAAAAGAAGAGGTCATATCTACATATCAAATTGAATTTGGTGAATATATGTATACTTTAAGCGGAGATTTGACTTATAGCAAAGATTCCTCTTCCCATTTGTTTCATATAGCGCCAAGTGATAATACATGGTCTAGTTCTTTACAAGTAATACCAACGACTTATGCAAGTGCTAGAGGACAAAAGGCAGCTTTAAAATCTTATTTTCAATCGACTGGTTATACAGTTTCAGAAGTAGAAGAACAAGTTTATGGGGACTCTTCATTCTTACTTCTTAAAGCAACAAAAGGAAGAAAAAAGTATTTGCTTGCTGTTACAAAAGCAGGAGAATCACCAAATTGTTTTGGTATTGTAATTGAAAGACAAGATAATGAATATGGATATGATGTATTAGAAACACTTGCTAAAATTACAACGAATGTGAAGTATGAAAAGCAAACAACTTCAGGAAAGGGACAAGTGGATTTTGATTTCACGAATGCATTAAAGTAAATGAAAAAAACAGGTGTCATCGTTTTAACTCTTGTTTGTCTTCTTTGTTTGGGTGGGTTTATTTATAAGTATGTGGCACCCACTTATACAGATACGTATTCGTTAAAAGGGGATTATGTTCCATCTTTAAAGAAGGTTCTAAAGGAAACGAAATGGGTTTCTATTTATGAAAAAGGTTCGAAAAATGGTATTTATTCTAAAAAGTATGTCTATAAAAAACAAGAAAATGTGATTCATTCTTTAACTATTTATACAAATTATTTAATTCAAATGGAACAGTTTGAAGTTTTGCAAGAGTATGATTTAAAGGATTCTCAAAATACAACTATTTATTTAGGGAAAAAATCACATGTGGATTCTAAAAAAATCATTTTAGTAGAGATTTCTTATACAACAGACACAATTACAATTATTTTAACAAAAAAGAAAGGTAGCTTTATTGAATAAAAAATCTAACGTATAGGTTAGATTTTTCTATATAAACCAATTGCAATTCCTAAAATAGTGACATCTTTTAGAATAATAGGATCCATAGTATCGTTTTCAGGTTGTAAGCGAAAGTATCCATCTTCCTTATAAAATGTTTTTAAAGTTACTTCATTTTCTTCTGTCATAGCGACAACGATTTGTCCATTTTTTGCAATATTTGCACGTTCTACAATTACAATGTCTCCATCTAAAATTCCAGCATTAATCATACTTGTACCACTTACTTTTAAACTAAAGACCTCTTTGTTTTTTGGAATTAAATAAGAGGGAATAGCAAAAAATTCATCGGGTTGTTCAATCGCTTCAATAGGACTTCCAGCTGTTATTTTTCCTAGTAAAGGAATTTGCGTAGTAAGTGTATTGGTAGGGGTTAAGTATTCATTTTCAACAAGTAGTTCAATTGCTCTATTTTTGTAGTCATCCTTTTTGATTGCTCCTTTTTTCTCTAGATTATTTAAATGAGCATGAATGGTTGCAGGGGAATTCGTTCCAAGAGCAGAACCGATTTCCCTAATGGTTGGTGGGAAACCATGTTCAGCAATATACATTTTCATGAAATCTAAAATTTCATTTTGTTTTTTTGTAAGTGTTTCCATAAAGACCTCCTTGATTTCTCTTATTCCCATTTTAGCACATTCCTTTCTTTTTTGTCAAACATTTGTTCATTTATAAAAATTGGAAAGTGCGAAAAGTGGAAATAGGTTTCTAGGAGAGACTTTTTTTTTTCTTCTGTTTAGTGTATACTGTTGGAAGATAGATAGGAGAATATATGGACGAAAAGATAATTAATAATATAAAGATGTTAGCTATTGATATGATTCATACAGCAGGAAGTGGGCATCCCGGAATTGCATTAGGAGCAGCGCCCATTTTATATACACTTTATGCAAAACATATTCATGTAAGTACGAGTGATACAAATTGGGTAAATCGGGACCGTTTCGTTATGTCTGCTGGTCATGGTTCTGCTCTTTTGTATGCGACTTTATATATGGCAGGATTTGATATTCAGTTAGAGGATTTGAAGCAGTTTCGCCACTACCAATCAAAAACACCAGGACACCCAGAGGTATTTATTACTCCTGGGGTTGATGTCTCTACTGGACCTTTAGGACAGGGAATTGCAACAGCAGTTGGACTTGCCTTAGGGGAGAAAATGTTAAAGGCAAGAGTAAATACGAAGGAGTATTCTTTAATTGACCATAAGGTGTATGTTTTATGTGGCGATGGGGATTTAATGGAAGGAATTAGTTACGAAGCTATGTCTTTTGCTGGAAGTCATCATTTAGATAATTTAATTGTGTTATATGATTCTAATGGTGTAAGTTTAGATGGTGTAACGGATGGAGTTTTTAATGAATCGATAGAATTACGCGCTAAAAGTATGGGCTGGGACTATGAACTGGTAAAAGATGGCACGAATGTTGGACACATTGATAAAGCAATTTCTAGAGCCAAATTAAACAAAAAGCCAACTTTAATTGAAATCAAAACGGTAATTGGGAAAGGTTCTTATTTAGAAGGGTCAAATGCAGTTCATGGAAAGCCACTAACTGATGATGATATAAAACAATTAAAGTATAATTTAGGAATTCCAGCTAAAGAATTTTATGTTGATGAGAGCCTACGTGATGTATTTCGAAAGAGTCTTGCAGAAAGAACGAATGAAGCTTATACAAAATGGGCTATATCCTATAAAAAATGTGCGAGTGATGAGGATACTTTAAAACGAATTGCTTTTCTTTTTAATCCAATGATTCGTTGTAATTTCTTAGATTATGATTTTCATTTTGAAGAAAACTTGAATGAAGCAACGAGAAATACAAATAAAAAAATTATGGAAGTGATTTCTTCTTATATTCCTTACTTAATTGGAGGAGCTGCTGATGTTGCAAGTACTACGAATGCTTATTTAAAAAATGGTGGCGATGTCACATATGGAAATTTTTTAGGCAGAAATATCCACTATGGGATTCGAGAACATGCAATGGGGGCAATTTCTAATGGGCTAGCTTTAATGCATTTTCGTACCTTTGCATCTACATTTTTCTGTTTTTCAGATTACTTAAAACCAGCTGTTAGAATGTCGGCGCTTATGCATCTTCCTGTGATTTATATTTTCTCACATGATTCTATTCTAGTAGGACAGGATGGGCCAACGCATCAACCCATTGAACAACTTGCTTCTTTTCGAAGTATGCCGAATGTCATTACTTATAGACCATGTGATGCGAATGAATTAGTAGGTGCTTGGAATACAATGTTAAATGACAATATACACACTTCTGTTTTAATCTTATCAAGAACTGAAGTTCCTCTTTTAACAACAAGTAATAAACGAATGGTAGAAAGAGGAGGCTATATTTTAAAAAAGGAAATAGAACGTTTAGATGCAACAATTGTTGCAACAGGAACCGAAGTTTCTCTAGCACTTACATTAGCTAATCTCTTATACAAAGAGAAAAAGTTGGGTATTCGAGTAGTAAGTATGCCATCTACCAATTTATTTGACAAACAAGAAATAGAGTATCAAAATGAAGTTTTGGGAACCAATAATCCTATTTTTACGCTAGAGGCCTCTTCTACCTTTGGTTGGGACCGTTATGCAACAGATAGAAATCATGTTCTAGGAATTGATGCATTTGGTGTAAGTGGTACAAAAGAAGAAGTTTTAAGGGCAACAAAGTTTGATTTTGAGTCATTAAAGAAGCGTATTATAAGTGAACTAGAAAAGAAAAATTGAAAGAGGAAATAAATGGAATTTTGTTTTGAAAATAAAGGTGAAAGAGTCAGATTGTACTTGACTATCTAAAAAAAATATGTTAAGATATGACACGTATTTCAAAGGAGGGGGAATATAGTATGAAACAAGCTTTAGATAAATCAATAGAAAAAGTTCGTAAAAATGTAGAAAAGTTGGCAATTGAAGCACTTCAAACAGACAATATTGAGAAAATAATCAATCATGGCGCATTGATTGAAAATGCTGTTCAAAGGATAAAAAATCTTGAAAATGGAAAGGATTTCTCTTTAGAAACAAAAGAAGAATTTCACTTATTTTATAAAACAAGTGAAGATGCATTAGAAAGATTAAAACAACATTACGAAAGAATTAGAGTAGCTAATGAATCGGAGAAGAAACTTCAATTTATTCATGAGAAAATAGTAGGAAATCTTGATGACACATCTGATTTATTTATTCAAGAGGATTCTCTTATGGATGAAGATCAAGGAACTTATGGTACAGAGGGAACTTATGGTACAGAAGAAACTTATGATATAGAAGAAACCTATGGTACAGAAGGAATTTATGGTACAGAAGGAATTTATGGTACAGAAGGAATTTATGGTACAGAAGGAATTT
>CAPHZB010000026.1:0-6828 GCA_948629335.1 uncultured Bacilli bacterium | reverse complement strand
ATGGTACAGAGGGAACTTATGGTACAGAATATGATCCAGAGGGAACTTATATAGTGACACCAACATTAGAAGAATTATATGATTTACAGCAAAAGGCTATTGAATCAGATAATTGTAATGAAATAGTTTCTATATCAAATCTATTAGAAAAAAATTGTAGGGATTTAAAAGAAATGGTGGAAAATTTGGAAATTCCATTTGAGAAAATACCTGAAGCAGAAGATAGAATTGATGTAATTGCTCAAATAATTAGAGATCTTGACTATCGAGTAGAAGAATATAGACGATTAGAAAATGCAAAAATAGATACAAAAATAGAAGAGAATGTTTTACCAGACGCTATTTATGAAATGTATCAAGATGTTTTAAAAACATCTGATATAGGTCAAATGAGTATGGTTGCAGACTATTTTATAGAAAGCTATCAAAATTTAGAGAAAATGCTTGAAAATGGAGAATTTGTTACAGAAAGTGAAGAGGAAGACGTAAAAAAACAAATTGATACATTTAAAACAATGGTAGATCATATTGGGAATCGTATGAATGGGAATACAGAGATAGTAGATGTGGAAGAGAATGGAATTATACCAGAGGAAAATCCAGAAATAGAATCCGACGAAGCAATAGATGCAATCAATGAAAATGTAAATGAAAACATTTTGATTTCTGAGGAAGATGTTGATTATTATTATAATCAAGCTATGAATACAACAGATAGGAATTATTTGATTGAAGTAGCAAATTATTTAGATGATTGTTGTGCGTCATACATAGAGTATATGAATCAAAATGAAATGAACGCATCCCAAATAGAAAATATAGTTGAAGACATCAAAAAAAAGGTAGCTTGTATTGATCAACGACTTTCAGAATTTGATAATGATAACGTACAAAATAATAATATAGAGTTGTGGTCTCAGGAAAAGTTGGAAGCTTTATATGATGAAGCAGTGTGGACAGCGGATTTGGATAAAAAACATGAAATTTGTAATTTTTGTAATCAATATATTTTGGAATTAGAATATACTTCAGCATATAATAATATTTCTAATGAAGAAAAAGAACAGATTATGAATAAAATACAAGAAGTCGAAGAGATAAAAGCAGAGATAGAAAGACATATTGTAGTGTTTTCATCTTTAAATCAACAAGCATCTTTAAATCAACAAGCATTTTTAAATCAACAAGCATCTAAACATAATGGTATTAAGAATATATTTGCGAATACCTCTTGGTTTAAAAAGAAGGAAAAAGCGGATAAAAAAGAGAAAAAAACTAGCTTGAAGAGAATAGCTGTTTATACAATAGGTGTAGGAATTATTGCTGCGGCAATTGGCACTTTTGTATCAGCAAAAACAAAGAGTGAACAATCAAAGAAGAGATTAACAAAGATAGAAAAGGCTGGGGAAAAAATCCAAGAGGCATCTTTGTCTATGATAAAACAAATGGAAAAGGTTCACAAAATCAAAATGGTTTCTGATAGTGTTTCTGCGTTATCACAAGCTAATTATTCATCTCGTGTCCTAACGCAAGATACTAAAGAAGAACAAATTATGGATTTAGTTAGAGAATTAAGAGATAAATTGAATATGTATGATGGTATGAATGTGACAATAGAACAAGCATTATCATTGTATATTCATCTAAATGCAGCAAATAGTTTTGAAAATCCAAACGATACTTTAGCACTTGATAAAATTACACGTGAAAATTTAATCAAGAAGTATTATGTCGGTTTAACGAAAGATATGGAAGAATTTAATACTTATGAATTAGATGATAGTGACTTATCTAAGTTATCTGCAGCTGTACAAGAACTTCGTAATGCAACCCTAAATCGTGTGATTGTGTTAAATGATCAAGGAAAATATGAAGAGTCAAGACAAATTATTGGTATCTTTAAAGAGTTTATTACAGAAGAAGCATTACAAGATGAGGCAGAAGTATTAACAGGTTCTATTCAAGCAATGCAAACAAGTGATAAACAAAGAAAAAAAGAGGGAATTTATCGTTATTATAACTATATTTTTGCAGGACCAAAAAGTGATGTTAGAAACTTTAGTCAATATGGACACTATGTGGATAATGATGGAAAAGAAATGACTTATGAAAATCAAGGTACAACAGTAAGATTCTATACATGGTTTATGGATGGTTTTGTAGGTATAAACATAAAAAATATGATTCCACAAGATATTATTAATGCGAAAGAGGCTAAATTACGTGATCAATCTAATTTACTTCGTATTTTAGGATTTAAGAATTGTAATGCTAATGAATTTGGTATATATTATGGATTTGATTTTGATACACCAATCGATAATAAAGTTAGAAAATCATCTAGTACAACAAAATCATCTTCTAAATCTTCGTCTAATAGTAGTAATGATAACATAGCAAGTGTTTTAGAAACATCACAATTAGATAAAGAAATGGATGCAAAATTAAAAGAACATTCTAATGTAGGGGATTCTTTCAAATTAAGTGATGATTCTACAGTTACAGTTGTAGAGTCAGGGCCAAGAAACACAACTGTAATTGTACAACCAGATTCAAGTTCTGCTAAGGTAGAGGATACAACTCCAAAAGGAAAAACGGAGAAAGAAATAATTGAAGGTGGAGGAAACGAAACAACGGAAACAATTAAATTTGATCAAGATAAAACAGAAGTAGTCATTGAAGAAGGTGGAGAATTTGAATTTGAGTATTCTGAATCTATTGCCCTTAGACCAGATCCAGTGGAGGAAGAATATACAGAAACAATTTCTTTTGAAGAGGAATCAACAGAAGAAGAATATACGGAAATAATCTCTTTTGAGGAGGATTCAATAACAGAGACAGTTATTGATGAAGGCGGAAAGGTGATTTCTGAATGGAAATCTACAGAATCTATTTACAAAGAACCAGAAGAAACAGAATTTATTTATGAAGAGCAAAAATCAGTTGAAGAAACATATTCTGAACAAGAGGTAATAGAAGAAACTTATGTTGAGTCAGAAGCCGAAATTTCTGAAGAGTATTCTACACAAATCGAAACTTCTGAAGAGTATTCTACACAAGCAAAAATTTCTGAACTATATAGTTGGCGAGCAATGCTTTTAGGTTTCAAGGCTTATAAGCCAGAGAATACTGTATTTGATGAAGGCTATGCAAAGATATACCATATATAAGTAGTGAGAGAGTGACTATAAGCTTATAGTCCTTTCTTTGTAAAAAAATAATTTGTTTCAAATGAATTATAAATTAGGAAAAATAGAATTATGTATTCTATATTAATCATTGACAAAAAATGAGAATATGTATATAATATACGACATATTTTATACATATATTTTGCAGAAGGGGGAGGTATTTATGTATACCAACGAAAATCGATTTTCATTTAAAAACGTCATTTTTCAGTTTCTTTTTGTAGCATTATTCGTATTTATTCTATTATGTTTATTTCCTACAAAAGATTATGTAAATGATGTAAAATCAGAGTTATTAGCAGGAAGCGGAGAGCAAACCTCACAGGATAAGACTTCCACATTAGTAACTAGTGCGATATTCAATCAAAATATTACAACAATGAAGGAAGCAGCTATTACTTATTTTACACTTCCACGTTTACCAGAAAAAAAAGGTGATGTTGTAAAATTAACTTTAGAGGAAATGTTAAAAGAACATTTAGTTGTTTCACCACTTGATGAAGAGGGAAATATTTGTGACATTGAGAAATCATATGTAGAGATTACGAAAGATAGCGATGAGTTCATTTTAAAAGTAAATTTGAAATGTGGTTCAGAGGAAGATTATATTTTAGTTCATTTAGGATGTTATGACTATTGTCAAGGAACAATTTGTGAGGCGAAAACGACACCTACAGCTACTCCTCAAAAAACACCAAATCCAAAGCCAACACCAAATCCGAAACCAACTCCTACGCCAAAACCAGATCCGACTCCAGATAAAAAACCAGATCCAACGCCAGATGAAAAACCGGATCCAAAACCATCTATTTCTTATCAATATGAGTATAAATTAAATGGTAGATGGTCTGACTGGTCCAATTGGTCTAGTTGGTCAAAAGAACAAGAAACAAGTTCTTCTAGTAAAGAAGTAGAAACGGAAGAACGTATAGAAGGTGGAAGAACAGAAACGATTGATGCAACGAAAAAGGTTTCTTATGTTTGTCCAGATGGTTACACACCAAGTGCTACTGATAAATCTAAATGTGTAAAGGCTACTGAAAGAGTCGTTACTGCTAAAGTTACAAAAAGATATTCTTGTCCATCAGGTTTCACATACAGTGGTGGTATGTGTAAAAAAGGATATAGAAAAATAGTTGATGCAAAAAGAAAAGTAACCATTAAATGTCCATCAGGATATATTATTTCTGGAGATTTATGTTATAAACAAACAACGACAACCATTGATGCAACTAAGATTATTAAATATTCTTGTGAAGAAGGATATGTAATTAGTGGTACCACTTGTACAAGAAAAGTAACAACTGTTACAAGACAGACATTCACATCAGAAAGAAGTGGCTCTAACTATAAATTAGTTTCCGTAGATACTCGTTCTGCATGTACAGGATGTGCTTATATAACATACTGGACATATGATGTAACAACAACCGAAACAAAATCAAAAGCTGCAGATGCGGATATTACGTATAAATGTCCATCAGATTATAAGCCAGTAAATACATCAAAATGTGTTAAGGTAGAGGATACGACAACACCACCAAATAAGATATATGGTGATTGGTATTGTCCAAGTGGTTATACACCAAACGGTCAAAAATGTACAAAGGATTTTATCACAGAATTGCATCCAGATGTAAGTATTCATTATTCATGTGAAACAGGATATGATTTAGTAGAGGGAAAATGCGTTCAAGGGTACCTTGATACAAAAAATATGATTGCAAAATATACATATAAATGTCCATCAAAGGAATACACTTTCCATGAAGAAAATAAAACATGTACAAAAGTAGTTCAAGGAGATAAAGTTCGCTATTATCGTTATCGAACAAGAACTTATCTTCCAGGAGATATACAATGGAGAGATACAAAAACAGATCAGGAATTGTTATCTAAGGGATATTATTTGACTGGAAATAAACGAGTAAAATCATCAAAATAGACTGAATTCCAGTCTATTTTTGCGTTTGACTATATGATTGTAATATGCTATAATCATATATGATATATGGTGATGTTATGAAAAAAACGATTGGTATTTTTCTTTTGTTTCTTTTATTTGTAGGAACTTGTCTTTTTAAAACAAGTCATCGTGTAATTGCAGAGCCTAAAGCATACTATCAAGTATACTTGGAGGGAGAAGCAATTGGTGTTATTGAATCAAAGCAAGCATTAGAAGAATATATTAATGAAAAAAATGAGGACTATAAAGAAGAATTTGGAGTAGATACCATTTATTCACCAAATGGACTTGATATAGAGAAAATATTGACATATTCTGGTGATGTTTCTTCAATCGAAGAAATCTATGAAAAAATAGTAGATATTAAGCCTTTTACTATTTCTGGATATCAGTTTACCTTGGTAACAACAGTTACGGAGGAAAAAGAAAATAGTGATTTGGAAGAAAAGCAAAGAACAATTAAGATTTATACAACAAAGGAAAATATATTCAAAGATGCGGTGGAGAATGTAATTAAAATCTTTGTTGGAGAAGAGGAATATAAGGCATATGTAGATAAAACGCAATCTAAAATTGTTACAACAGGGACTTATATTGATAATATTTATTTAGATGATGATGTGACAATTAAAACAGTAAAAATTCCTGTAAATGAAACAATTTATACAGATGCCCAGTCTTTAGCGCAATATCTTTTATTTGGAACGCTAGAAAAACAAAAAAATTATACTGTAAAAGTAGGGGATACCATTGAAACAGTCGCATTCAATAACAAAATTAGTGTACAAGAATTTCTAATTTCTAATCCTTCTTTTAACTCGGTAAATGCATTGCTATTTCCAGGACAAGAAGTTGTTATTGGAGAAACCTTTCCACAAATCAGTGTGGTTGTAGAATCATCCGTTGTAGAAGATCAAACAAAAAAATATCCAACGAGTATTCAATATGATGATAATTTACAAAAAGGCTATACTGAGGTAAAACAAAAGGGAGTCAATGGAGTAGAGCGAGTTAGTCAAAAAGTAAAAACGGTTAATGGAACTGTTGCATATATGAAACCAGAAAGTAATGTAGAACTTAAGGCTGCTATACCAGAAATTGTGGTGTATGGACAGAAGGTAATTCCAAATGTTGGTATTACAGGAAATTGGTTCTGGCCTACAAGAAGTGGTTATAAATTAACTTCATACTATGGATGGCGTTCTAATCCATTTGGTGGTGGACGTGAATTCCATACGGGTTTGGATATATCAGGTACAGGATATGGTTCCCCTGTATATGCTTCAAACAATGGAACAGTTATTGTATCGGGCAGTCACTGGTCATATGGAGAATATATTGTTATTAATCATAATAATGGTTATTATACTTTATATGCGCACATGTCAAAGCGAAATAAATTTGTTGGAGACGTAGTTGCTCGTGGAGATATCATTGGTAAAGTTGGTCAAACAGGAAGCGCAACAGGTCCACATTTACATTTTGAAGTATGGCAAGGCGGTCCACCATTTACTGGTACAAGGTTAAATCCACAGTCGTTAAAATATTATTATTAATATTTATAGAAAAATTAAAGTCATTTATTGAACAAAATGAATAGAGGGAGATTTATAAAAAATAACCCCTCCCCCTCATCTACAAAAAACTAGGTTAGAATGGTTTACCTAGTTT
>CAPHZB010000025.1 GCA_948629335.1 uncultured Bacilli bacterium | reverse complement strand
TTTGATTTTTTATTTCATGCCCCATAATCCTACCCACAAACTCTACACATGCCTCTCTTTTTTTAGTATAAATAACAGTATCTTCTTTTCCATTTAGTGGGGTTGGACTAGGTATTGCATTTACGGAAAAAGGAGAAATAGAAAATTGGCGTTTTATTTGTTCCAAAGTATTTTTATAAATATAGAACTGTTGCTTTTGTGGCCTATGAGGGACAATTCCTCTTTAAATCCTTTTACCTTGATTTTGAATAGATAATCAAAAATGAGAATTTCACTTTCATTTAGATTGTTATCATAAATTTGTTGTAGGTCGTGTATTATATTTTAAATTCTTCTTCTGTCTTTCGTTGGTAAAGAAAAAATTATGGTGGTTTGACTATGAAAAAAATAAGAATAGTGTATAATAATCGTGAGGTGTGAATGTATGAGTGAAATAACGTTAAGAGAAATTCAAAAGGCAATAAAAAAAATAGACCATAAAAATAATGCAATAGATAAGTATTTCTATAAATTGTGTGAAGAAGTTGGGGAACTTGCGAAAGTAATTAGAAAGGATAAGAGATTAGAAAACAGTGAAAATATAAAAGATACAATAGAGGAAGAACTTTACGATGTACTTTACTATATAATTTGTCTTGCTAATATGTATGAAATCGATTTAACTAAGTGTGCTATATTAAAAGAAAAATTAAATTCCGAAAAATATAACAGGAAGAGTATATTTGATGAATAAGAAAACAATAATGTTAGATATGGATGATGTAATAACAGTTCATGGTTTATCTAATTTAATAGAGAAATTTTTGGGTGAGAAGTTAGAGGAAACAGAAAATACCACTTATTATAGACAAGATTTATTAGGTGATAAAAAAGAAGATTTTTTTAAATTTTTTGTTACTCAAAATTTATATGATAATGTAGATATAGTAGACAATTGTAAAGAAACTCTAGAAGAGATTTGCAAGTATTATGATGTTTATATTACAACTGATTATATATGGAGAGATGTACCAGATTATGCAGGTGATAATATGCGCAATAAGTTTAATTTTCTAAATAAAAATTTTCCCTTTTTGGATAGGAGAAAGTATATTTTTACAGGGTCAAAAGGTATAGTAAGATGTGACATTCGGATTGATGACAAAATTGAAAACTTGATAGGTGATGACTCTGATAAGTACTTATTCACAGCATATCATAATAAAACAATAACAAAAGAAGAATTAGACAAATTAGGGGTTGTTCGAGTTGATAGTTGGCTAGAATTAGCAGAAATATTACTAGTTGACTATAAAGGTGAGTAGGAAAAACTAATCATATGCAGATTACTATCTGATTTGAATTTAATTAATGGGGTAACCAGCGATTTAAAATGAAATTTGGTTAGGGGGAGTAGTATGTTTTTGCCAAATTATACAGAAAGTACATTTGAGGAAACAAAATGTTATTTTATCAGAAAACTTACTTTTGATAAAGTATGGGTACAGATATATGGAGATGCGAAATACGCAAGGACAGAAATAAGCTATCATCCAAATTCTGGTTGTGAGGAAGAAGAGATTCATTTATCTTGGTATATAAAGGCAGTGAATGATTATTTTATCAGTCATCCCTGCTACAAAAGATATGAAGAAAGAATGGTCAATCTATCTGACTTTTCTTGCGTTCGTTTTGTTCAAATTTATAATTTAAAAATCAGTGGAGATGCATTTCAAGTAATCAAAAATACATATCCAGATATTCTTTCTATCGGGACAGAAAAATGTGTTATGGATAAAAACGTTTCACTTGGAAGCTTAAACTACTATTATCGCGATAATCATTCTACGTTTTTTTCTTTAGATGCATTGCAAGATTTTTCGGGACGAATTCTTGATTTGAATGAAACACATATATTACATGATAATGAGACTACCCTTCATTTATTTTGCGAGGTATTAAAATTACACAATGTTTTTTTAGATTATGAACGATTTTTTTTAACAACTTCTGCACCTAAAGTACGAAGAATAGAAATACATAAAAAGAGGAAACAAGACTTTTTAAATCCTAAGGATTTACTATTCATCTCTGGATTTTATAATCTAGAGGCAATTTCGATTGATGGAATGGTAGAAACATACGATGAAATCAAGAGGTTAGAAAGACTACGTAGGGTGGAAGGATTATTAGTAACAGACGGAAAAATACTAGAAGAAATGAAAGAAAAAAGAGAATATGATTGTTGTCAATTGAAAGAAAAGGGATATACACAAGAACAATTGAAACACTATCTTATGTTTCAAGCGACAGTAGAGCAAAATAAAAACTTGGATTTTTATCATACCTTATATGTTTCGCGTTTAGAAAGAGTTAACTGGGAAAACAAGATAGAAACAAATAATTTAAAGAAAATTCGAGAAGAACTCATGCAGATTTCTAGTATGTCACGAAAGCAACGTAGAGATATATCTAGAGAAAATCATGAAGAAACTTTCTTTGATTTACACAACGATTTATCCTTTGATAAAATAACTTTAGAGGAAGACGAGTATATACTTGTGGATACTAGACCATTTTCTTTCGATATGGAAGAAGAGAAAGGAATGCAATATTACAAGAAAAATAATCGAATTATCTTAGATACATAAATATAGGAAAAAGAAAGAATTTTTGGGTTTATTGGAAAATAAAATAGAAATCGGAATTTGTGGGAGGAAAAAGAAACGGAGATTTTTAAATGAGTAGATATTATAATATTAAAAGAGCATGGGATATCATAAAAAAAGACAAAAAATATATGTTGCTTTTAAAGACTAACGGATACAGAAAGTACATTTAAGAAGACAGTTTGATAAAGTAAGGGGCATTTGTATGGGGATGCAAGCGTTAAAATGTTTATGGATAGTAACTAGAATTCGTGAAAGAGAAAGAGAAAATAAGCAAAATGAGTTGATTTCTCCCTTTTTTTGTGCTAAAATTTATAACTGTGTAGAACCTCACTCTACAACCACATAGAAAAGGTTTAAACGAATGTACCTTAATAGTGAGTCTTAGAAACTTAAAGGAGGTAGAACTTATGAAAAAGGCAGTTATTGAAACTGGTGGAAAGCAATACTATGTTGAAGTTGGTAGTGTTTTATATGTTGAAAAATTAGATGCTTTAGCTGGAAGCGATTTTACATTTGAAAATGTTTTAATGGCAAATGGAAATGTCGGGACTCCATATGTTAAAGGAGCAAAAGTTGTTGCTACTGTTGTAAAACATGGAAAGAATAAGAAGATTCGTATTTTTAAATACAATCCAAAGAAAAAATATCGTAAAACACAAGGACATCGTCAACCATATACAAAAGTTGAAATCAAAGATATTAAAGCATAATTATGATTAAAGTAAAAATAACAAAGGATGAAAACTTAGTCTCAAAGTTAGAAATTAAAGGACATTCTTTATATGCTGCTTATGGAAAAGATATTGTGTGTGCAAGTGTAAGCACAATGGTCATTACAACAGTAAACGCCATTATAAGGTATCAAGAGAACAGTATAACTTATAATCAAGATGAGGGGTATGTTTATATTGTTGTAAAAGAACATGATAAAGTAGTGGATTTACTACTTGAAAACTTAATCTCTTTACTCAAAGAATTAGAAACACAATATCCAAGAAATGTAAAAATTAATGAATAGGAGGTGTACCTATGAAATTCATGGAATTATCGATTCAATTATTTGCCCATAAAAAGGGGCAAGGTTCTACAAAGAACGGACGTGATTCAGAATCAAAACGCCTTGGAGCGAAAGCAAGTGATGGTGAATTCGTAACAGGTGGTTCAATTATCTATCGCCAACGTGGAACAAAAATTTATCCAGGAAAAAATGTAGGTATTGGAAAAGATGATACAATCTATGCGAAAATAGATGGGTATGTAAAATTTGAAAGACTTGGAAGAGATAAAAAACAAGCAAGTGTTTACGAGGAAAGATAATTTCTTTCTTTTTTTGTCTAAAAAGCTTCAAAAGTATGGTAAAATAGCTTTATAAAGGGGATGGAGAATGGTGCAAAATAGTGTAGGCATAATAGGAATACTATTTAAAAAAGAATTTCAAAAACTTTTTCTTTTTCATAGCAACAGATAGATTATATATAAGGGGCTTTTCATTCACACACAATAAGGTTAGAATACGTATTCGATGCAGTACTTCTCTTTATTTTAATAGATAGAACAAAGTATCAAACATAGTACAATCCAAAATGGATTGATAAAAAATTTAAACAACTTGTTTTAGAAAAAAATGCAAATATAACATTTAATTTCTAATCTAAGAAAGGAGGAACTATATGTTTATTGATGAAGTGACGATGGAGTTATATGCAGGGGACGGTGGAGATGGTTGTATGGCTTTTCGCCGTGAAAAATATATTTCGATGGGGGGACCTTTTGGAGGAAATGGAGGCCACGGAAGTAACATTATCTTTAAGGTAGATACAGGATTGAATACACTCATCGATTTAAAATATCATCGTATTGTGAAAGGAAAAAAGGGTGCGAATGGTCTTGGAAAGGGTATGCATGGAAAAAATGCAGAGGATTTAGTGATTAAAGTACCACAAGGAACGATTGTTACTGATTTAGAAACCAATTTAATTATGGCTGACTTAACGCAAAAAGAGGAAGAGGTTATTATTGCCTATGGGGGTCGGGGAGGTCGTGGAAATATGGCATTTGCTACACGTTCTAATCCAGCTCCAGCATTTGCTGAAAATGGAGAACCAGGAGAGATTCGTAAAATTAAAGTAGAATTAAAACTACTTGCTGATGTTGGTTTAGTAGGACTTCCAAGTGTTGGAAAATCCACGATTATTTCTTCCGTTTCTAAATCAAAACCTAAAATTGCAGCTTATCACTTTACGACAATTACCCCTAATTTAGGAGTCGTAAGAACAAAGGAAAATAAATCTTTTGTTATTGCCGATTTACCAGGACTAATTGAAGGTGCTTCTTTAGGAGAAGGCTTAGGAGACCAATTTTTAAAACATGTAGAACGTACAAGAGTCATCGCCCATGTCATTGATATGGGAGGTTTTGAAGGAAGAAATCCTTTTGAGGATTATGTATTAATTAATAAAGAATTGGAGGCATTTAATCCAAATATTTTAAAGAAACCACAAATTATTTTGGCTAACAAAATGGACTTAGAAGGATCAGAAGAAAATCTAAAATCTTTTAGGGAAAAAGTAAGCGATATACCAATTTACCCTATTTCAGCAGCGAAAAAAGAAGGGTTAGAAGAAGCTATGGCTACTCTCGCCACGATATTAGAGGATATTCCAAAACAGCCTCTTTATGAAGAAGAAAAATTTGAAAGTCATGTCTTATACCAATTTAAAAGAGAAAAGCCATTTACGATTTATAATGAAAATGGAACATGGGTAGTTAGAGGAGAAAAGATAGAAAAACTTCTTCGTATGACAAAGTTTCAGACAAATGAAGCAGCAGAACGTTTTGCCATGAAATTAAGGAAAATGGGAATTGATGATAAATTAAGAGAAATGGGCGCTAAAGAAGGGGATACTGTTCGTATTTTAGATTTAGAATTTGAATACAGGGAGTAAACATCTAGGAAATCCTGAAAATTAGAAAACACAATCGATTGTTAATGAACATAATAAAAGATAATTTTCACTATCGTTTTTGTTTGAGATGAGTGAATTTGAGGTGGAAGGAAATGATTAGAAATATGCAAACGCTTTTTGATACAGTAGATAATGATACTTTTAAGCCTCTTGCTGAAAAAATGCGACCTGTAGAACTTGCTGACTATGTTGGACAAGGAAAAATCGTTGGAGAAAACTCTGGTATTAAAAAGATGATTGAAAATGATGCAGTTACTTCTATGATTTTTTGGGGTCCACCAGGTGTTGGGAAAACGACTCTTGCTAAAATAATTGCTCACAAGACAAAAGCATCTTTTCATGAATTATCTGCCGTAACTTCAGGAGTTAAGGAAATAAAAGAAATTTTTGAAATAGCCAAAATAAATAAAATGAATGGAACAAAAACAATTCTATTTGTAGATGAAATACATCGATTCAATAAATCACAGCAGGATGCTTTTTTACCTTATGTGGAAAATGGAGATATCATATTGATTGGGGCAACTACAGAAAATCCCTCTTTTGAGGTAAATGCGGCCTTACTATCAAGGATGAAAGTTTTTGTCTTAAAAAGTTTAGAAAAAGAAGAAATCTTAAGCATTTTAAAAAAAGCGAAAGAAAGATATTATAGTATAGTTCAAATAGAGGATGATTGTTATTCTTTAATTGCTTCTCTAGCAGGTGGAGATGCCAGACAAGCTTTAAATACTTTAGAAAATCTTTTAAATACAGTAAACAAGAAAAATATAACGAAAAAAGATTTAGAAAGTATTCTTCAAAGCAAAACTTTCCTATATGATAAAAATGGAGAAGAACATTACAATCTTATATCTGCACTTCACAAGTCGATGCGTAATAGTGATCCTGATGCAGCCTTATATTACACAGCAAGAATGCTAGAAGCTGGAGAAAATCCATTATATATTGTTCGAAGACTGACGAGGTTTGCTTCCGAAGATATAGGCCTTGCGAATCCCAATGCTTTAGTGCAAGCAGTGAGTACATTAGAAGCAGTAAAATTAATTGGAATGCCAGAGTGTAATGTTAATATAGCACAATTAGTTGTTTATTTAAGTGTTTCCCCTAAATCAAATGCGCTTTATAAAGCTTATGAACGTGCTAAAAAAGATGCTTTAGCTACTACACATCTAAAAGTTCCACTACACCTTCGTAATGCTGAAACAAAGTTAGAAAAGGATTTAGGGTATGGAGAAGGATATCAATATGCACACGATTCTAGTACAGGTGTTACCAGTATGGTCTGTTTACCAGAAGAGTTAAAAACAAAAAAATATTATGAGCCAACAAACCACGGGAATGAGAAAAATATCAAAGAAGTAATGAAAAAAATAGAGAATGTAAAAAAACAACAGAAATCGTAGTGGAACAGCAAAGAACTTTAGAAATGTATTTTAATGTATCTAGAAACAACCTACGATTATGAATATTTCTTGTAAAGGTAAAAAAGTAGAAGGGAAGAATTAGAAATATGGATGGGATTTTAGTTGTTGATAAACCAGCTGGAATGACAAGTAGGGATGTTGTTAATATTTTAACCAAAGTCTTTCATACGAAAAAAATTGGTCATACAGGAACGCTTGATCCTCTAGCAACAGGAGTACTTGTTGTTTGTGTTGGAAAAAGTACAAAATTAGTTGAAATTTTAACTTCTCTAGAAAAGGAGTATATTTTAGAAGCAGAGCTGGGAATAGCAACAGATACACTTGATGTAACAGGGAAAGTTTTGCAAAAAGAAAAAGTGCATATTTCCAAAGAAAAAATAGAAGAGGCATTAAAAAGCATGCTTGGTACGTATTTACAAGAAGTTCCTATTTACTCTGCGGTTAAAATAAAAGGAAAAAAGTTATATGAATATGCAAGGAATGGAGAAGAAGTAGAACTTCCTAAAAGGGAAGTAAATATTCAAGAAGTAGAACTACAAAATGTTTCCTATACAGAAGAGCAAACACAAATCCAAGTAAGAGTAGTTGTAAGTAAAGGAACTTATATCCGTGCATTTATCCGTGATTTAGCTAACAAACTAAATACAGTAGGGATGATGACTTCTTTAAAAAGAACAAAACAAGGAAAATTTCAAGTAGAAGATGCTTATTCTTTAGAGAAGATTGAAGGGAATGAATACACTTTTGTTCCTATTGAAACTGTTTTAAAGTCATATAAAAGAATCGAAGTATCTTTAGAAGAAAAACAAAAAATACAGAATGGTTGCTTACTTTTAAAAAGTGAGGAAGAAGAACCTATATTATTTACTTACCAAGGTATTCCTTTAGCGCTTTACAAAACGTATGAAAAAGATACACAGTATATGAAACCGTGGAAGATGCTATAAAGGTTAAAAATACAGGTATCGATTTGTTATAATAAAAAAGATGAGTGGGTTTATGAAACCACAAGATAGTATCAAAGCCAAGAATAATAGATATAAAGTTTTTGAAGAGGATGAAGAAATAACGAGCCATTATGAGAATAATCTATATAATATAGCATTTAATCAAGAGGGGGAAACTTCTAACATAAGGGCGAATTTTTACTCCTAGGATTCTACGTAAGTAATGGGGGTGAAGAGTTACAAAATTTAACGAAATCAAAACAACTAAATTATTTTAAAAACGGTTTACCTTATAAAAACAAATTCCTATAGTTTATATTGCTTTCGTTCTGTCCTAGTTAGTGCGTGATAGTATTGAAATATAATGAATTGGGAATTAAACTATTCTTATAATTTATAAAACCATCACGTATAAACTAGGACACAGCGATTGCTTTTACAAAAATATTATATTTATTAAGAATATAGAATATCAGATTACTACAATTAGGTAAATTTTATTAAGCTGAATGTGTAGTGCATTTGAATATTTGTTCATTTTTTCAACAATTACCATTTTTAACTAGCACGACACGTTATTATAGCTTGCCGAACAGGGCTAATTAAACCTTATTTAACAAGTACATCAGGTGGAGTGCAAGATTTATATTTGCATGGATATATTGGAAAAATCAAAAGTTTTATTGAAGATGACATTTTTGATAAAGATAATGTTGCTACTATGGAATTAATTGATTTAATTTTAAATAGTATAGATGATAATACAAATTGATAGGAGGAAAAGAAAATGAATATAGATATAAAAAGAGTAAAAATTTTTGTAACAATTCCAATAGAAAATGTTGAAGAAGTTAGAAATGCAGTTTGTGAATCAGGTGCAGGAATAATTGGGGATTATACTTATTGTACTTCATCAACAAAATCAGTTGGAACTTTTATGCCAAATGATAATGCTAATCCGTACATTGGCGTAAATAATAAATTAGAGTTTGTAGAAGAAGAAAAATTAGAGTTTATTTGTGATGTAGATAAAGTTAAAACAGTAATTTCTAAATTAAGACAAGTACATCCTTATGAAGAACCTGCAATAGATATTGTTCCATTAATTGATGAAGATTTTTTTAAATAAATCTGGAGTGATAAGATATGATAGTCAGTGAAGAAAAAATTGATAATTTAATACAAAAAATACATGAATATTATAAAGATAAAGATGCAGATACTTTAGCGACTGTTGATTTTCCAAACGAAATGAAATATAAAAGTAATGAATGGTTGATTTATATATTTTATTCCTGTTTATTAGATTATGGTATGAGATCACAAAACTATCATAACAATATGATAAATACTTATCATATATATCCACAAATATTTAATCCAAATTATGTTATAGCAAACTTTAATACTAACAAGGAAGAATTATTAAGTATAATGAAAAATAATATTCATCCAAGATATCCTAATGTTGCAGTAGATAAGTGGCTAAATCTATCAATAGAGTTATCTAAATATGATAACTTATTAGATAAAATTAAAGAATTTAATAATTTCAATGAGCTTAATTTATTTGTAAGAAATATAAATGGATATGGTCAAAAAACAGGTGGTTTATTACTTAGATTGATATATGAATCGTGTGTGTGTAATTTTAATGATAAACTAAGCTATATTCCATTAGATAGACATGATATTGAAATTAGTTATTTAAACAATATTGTTAATAGTCAAAAGTTAAATAGAAAACAAATAGAAGAACTGTCTAGTTTGTATATAGAAAGTGGAAATAAAATAGGAATTGATGCAAATTTAGTAGATAAATACTTATGGAATATAGGTAATGATTTTTGCAATAAAAAGAATTGTATTAATTGTCCATTATATGATGATTGTAAAACAAAAATAGATTAGAGGATAAGATTATGAAAGATACTTTAAATTTTATAAAAGCAATTGATAATAAAACTTTACTTGCTGAAACTACTTATAATTGTATTAATAATATTTTTACCAAAAAGGAAAAAGAAAATATTTTAGTGGCTGAAATTAACCCTGAATTTATGGATGGAATAAAACTGTGTGAACATTATAATATTGATATAAAATCTGGAGCAAATTGTTTAGTATGTGAATGCAAAAGAGGCGAAAATAAAAGTTATGTTGCTCTTGTTGTACCAACTGGCTATAAGTACAATATGTCATCAACTGTTAGAAAGTATACAAACTCTCGAATAGTATCAGTTGCTCCATTAGATTATATTTTAGACAAAACTAAAATGGAATATGGCAGTATAAATCCTATTGGATTACCTGAAGAGTGGAAGGTATTTATTGATCCAAAGGTTTTAGAAGTAGAAAGAATAATATGTGGTAGTGGTTTGCAAAAATCAAAGATTTCATTACCAAGTAAATATTTGCTTAAAATATCTAACGTAGAATTGTTAGATAATTTAGCAAAGGAATAATAAAATTATTTAAAAGAAGGAGAAAGGTTTATGTTTAATTTTAATCATGTTACTATAAGTGTAGATAATTTAGAAGAAACCTTGAATTTCTATAAAATATTTGGATTTGACAAACATAAAGAATATCATGATGAAAATGTAGATATTGTGATGTTAAAATTAGGAGATATGATACTTGAAATATTTCATTACATTGAAAATAACAAATTACCAGAACATTCAAAGGATTTAGGTATTGATTTAAAGACAATTGGAAACAAACATTTTGGAATTGGTGTAAAAGATATTAATGAAGCAAAAAAATTTGTTGGAGAAAATAAATTAACTGATTCAGAAATAACTATTACTAAAGGAAGATTAGGTAGACCATACTTTTTTATTAAAGATCCTAATGGAATTTTAATGGAAATTATAGAGGAGGATTAATATGTATACACGAAGTAACGATAAAATAGAATATGAAGATGAAATAAAAAGTATGTCGCATGATGATTTTAAAAATTATTGCTTAAAAGTTTGCAAAGAAATAAACGATTATTGTATTAACAATAATTTGAGAATCGATTATGTTGTTCCAATTTTGCGTAGTGGTGCTGTACCAGCTGTTTATATTGCAAATGAATTGAATCTAATAAAGTTTGCTCCAATTCAAGTAAAAAAGATAAAGCAAAATGGAATTTATGATCACATAATATTGTTAAATACTTTAAAGGATTTAGATAAAAATAAAGAATTGGTGTTATTGATAGTTGAAGGAACTTATAGTTCGGGAGATACTGTAAATACAGCTTTAGATGAAATAAGAAAAACATTACCAAAAGCAAAAATTTTATTTTCAACGATTTGTATAAGAGGAGAAGAAAATATGCCAAAAGATATTGTAAAAGGATTTTATGGCTTTGATTTACCAAGAGAGAAACTTTTTACATATCCATGGGAAAGTGTAGATATGAAAGAAAATCATCCGGATCAAAAAATAGAAAACATTTTTTATTAATTAATTTTTGCATGAAGTAAAAATCGTTAAGGAGAAAACTATGAATGAAACATTTGATACATACAATAAAATAGCAAAAAAATATGAGGAAGAATATGGAAAGGATTTAAGTGATACACCTTATATTGATAGCTTTTTAGAAGAAACTAATGGTAAAAAAATATTAGATATAGGATGTGGAACAGGAACATTATCTGAATATATTGCAAATAAAGGTTTTAATATTGATGCAATTGATTTTTCAGATGAAATGCTTAAAATTGCCAGAAGTAAAATTGAAAATGTTAATTTTATTCAAATGGATATGAGAAATATTAACATTGATGAAAAATATAATGGAATTATGTTAGCATACTCCCTGTTTCATATTTCTAAAAAAGAAGTTAAAGAAGTCATTCCAAAGTATTATAATTTACTTAAAGAAAATGGAACTATGCTAATTATTCTTCAAGAAGGTGAAGGAGAGAAATATGTTGATGAAAATCTTGAAATAGGTTTAAAAAAGTTTGTTAATTATTATTCCTTTGAAGAAATAGAAAAAATATTAGAAGATAATCATTTTGCAATAATAAAAAAATTTAGAAAGAAACCATTAAGTGAATTTTCATTACAGAATGATAAATTAGTGATAATATGTAAGAAAGGACAGATATAAATCCAATGAGGAATGCTATTCAATTTTGAAAGGGAAATTGATAAAAATAAAGAAAATATTTCATAGAAAGAGGGAATATTATGGAAATTATAGTGCAAGGAGAAGGTACTGGATACTTTACTCCCAATGAAGTTATATTAAATATTCATTTTACAATCAAGGGATATACCTATGAAGAAGTATTAAGAGAAGGAACGAAAAACGTTGAAGTTTTTGTAGAGGAATTATTACTCAAAAATAACTTTAAAAAAGAGGATATGAAAACTAGAAATTTTGTTATACGAGAGGATACTAAGTATAATAAGATAACAGGACAATATGATCATGATGGGTATTCCTTTAATCAAATGGCCTCATTAAAATTTGATTATGATAAAGAATTAATGGCTAATATAATGGTTTCAATATCTAAATTGGACAATGCTCCAATGTGCCAAATCCAATTTGGAATAAAAGAGGAAGATGCATGTAGAAGAAGTATTTTAGCTAAGGCATATAAAGCTGCTGAAATGCAGGCAGAGGCAATTGCTGAAGCAGCAGGAAAAACATTAAAAAGTTGTCAGAAAGTTGACTTTCAACCATTTACGACCGATTATGTTTCAAGGGCAAGGATTGATTCTGATGTGATGTATGCTGAAAAAGCTTATCATGGTATAGCGCAAACAATAGTAAATACATTCACCCCAGAAGATATTGAAGTATCTGAAACATTATATTGTTTATGGATTTGCGAATAAGGAATAGAAAAGCTAGACTGATGGAAAGAGGAGTCATTTTTCACCAGTCTTTTTTGTACAGTGAATAAGAATAAAACTTTAATTCAAGTTTTCATACTGTCTAAGTAGAAATTTTTAAGTTCCTATGATAAAATGAAGTTAGGTGGTAGAATGTTAGAAGACGTAGAGAAAAAAATGCTAGCAAGAGAAAATTTATTATCTCCCTATGCAACACTAAGTACAGATGCGATTCGACTAAAACCAGAAGAAAAAGATATTCGACCTTCTTTCTTTAGAGATATCGACCGTATTATTTATAGTTTATCTTATACAAGGTACATTGATAAAACACAAGTATTTTCTGAAACTGCAAATGACAACATTTCAAAACGAATGACACATGTGCAGATGGTGAGTAAGATTGCTAGAACAATTGGAAGAGCCTTATCACTTAATGAAGACTTAATTGAAGCCATTGCACTCGGTCATGATATAGGGCATGTCCCATTTGGCCACGTAGGAGAAGCCATTTTAAATGAAATCAGTATTAAAGCGGGGGAAGGTTATTTTAATCATAATGTGCAAAGTGTTCGAACACTTTTATCCCTTGAAAATGGGGGCCACGGGTTCAATTTAACCATACAAGTACTTGATGGCATTTTGTGTCATAATGGAGAATTTTTAGAGGGCGAATATTATTCAAGAAAAAAGACAGCTGAAGAATTTTTGAGGGAATATGAGAATTGCTATACAGATAAGCATACATTAGAAACACTTCGTCCTATGACGCTTGAAGGGTATGTGGTGCGTCTTTCTGATATGATTGGTTATGTTGGAAGAGATATTGAAGATGCAGTTCGTTTAGGTATTTTAACAAAGCAAGATCTTCCAGAAAAAATCGTTAAAACTTTAGGAAATAGAAATAGAGAGATAATCAATGCTTTTGTCTTAGACATTATTGAAAACAGTTATGGAAAAAATTATATCAAGTTATCTAATAAAATGTATGACATTTTAAAACAACTAAAAAAATTTAATTATATCCATATTTATGATAAAGCAACAACTATAGAACAAAGAGAAAAATATAAGGAAATGTTTGTTTTCTTATTCAATACTTATATAAAGCAGCTGAATGAAAAAAAGAAAGAAGAGAAAATATTTACTGTATTTTTAAATTATAAGTGTGACGAATACACAAAAGAGACAACGCCTGCCAGAAAAGCAATTGATTATATTGCTGGAATGACGGATGCTTACTTTTTATCTGAATACAATCGATTAAAAAAATAAGAAAGGGGAAAAATATGCAACGTTATTTTGCAAAAGAAAAAAGAAATGCAGAATTTATTCTAGAACCGTTAGACTATCATCATATAAAACATGTCATGCGTATGCGAGAAAATGAAGAGATAGAAGTTGTATTTGAAGGAATACTTTACCTCGCTTGTGTCAACAATATAATAGGGGAGATAACCATTACTCTTATAAAAGAACTAGCTAAAAAAGAAAAACAAGAAGTACAAAAAACAATCTGTATTCCTTATTTAAAAGAACAGAAAATGGACTTTATACTGCAAAAAGCAACGGAATTAGGTGTAGATGAAATTTTTCTAATTCCGTTAGAAAGAAGTATTATTAAAACAAAAGAGGAAAAAGAAGAAAGAAAACTAGAACGTTGGATGCGTATTGTAAAAGAAGCATCAGAACAAGCAAAACGTCTATATATTCCTAAAATTATTCCTTTAAAAGAATTGAAAACATTAGAAACTTTAGAGGGACTAAATCTTATTTGTTTAGCGCAAAGAGAATGTAAAAGCATTAAAAAAGTAGTGAAAACAGGGTGTGTTTGTGATAAAATAAATATTGTAATTGGTCCAGAAGGAGGATTTTCTCCTAAAGAAGAAGAGACATTTATACAAATGGGGTTTATTCCTGTCCATTTAGGAAATCGAATTTTAAGAACAGAAACAGTGCCCCTTTACCTATTAAGTATTTTAAATTATGAACTTATGGAGTGATTCTATGATTACATTAAATTTATTTTCAGGACAGAAACTATTAATTGGAATAATTGTACTATTATTTTTAGTTAATTTGGGTTGCATTATTTATCTTGTCATAAGAGAAAGAAAAAAAGATGAAGAAGAAATTGGAGATATCATTGATTCTTTATCGAAAGCAAAACCAAGACAGATAGAAAATGCTAGTACACCTAAAATAGAAAAAGAGGAAGTTGAAGCCGTGGAAGAAGTAAATAATTCAAAATTAGAAATTGATAAAGTTCTTGAAAAAATGCAAAGAGACTTAGAGACGACTCCAGAGGATGTTGTTGCATCTTTTGAAAAAGAACAAGAAGAAAAATCGATTATTAGTTATCAAGAGTTGGTTGACTCTTTAAAGAAACCAGAACCTGATGTTTCTGATGTGGCACAAACATTTACATCGGATTTAAAAAATAATTTGTATGATTCTATCGAAGAAGAAAAGAAAAAGATAAAGGAAGAAACAAAGAAAGTTCATCCGAAAGATGAATTTGAAGAAATCGATTTTGCGCAAAAAGAGTGGAAAAAAGAAAATCTTCCAGAGAAAAAAGAAGAGAAAAAATCTTTAAAGGAATTAGAAGTATTTGACTTTTTACAAGATGAACCAAGAGAAGAAGCAGAAATTGATGTCATTGATATTGACGAGGAAACCATGCAGATTCCTAAAGAAGTTGTAGAGATGCATAAACCTGCTAAAGAGGAGAAATTGCCATCTACAAAGAAAAAATTCCAAAATACAGATTTTATTTCTCCTATCTATGGAAAACTAGATGAAAAAGAAATGGATTATCCGACCGTTCCTCAATTTTCTAGAACAAATACGTTAGAAGAATTGTTAGAGGAGCCTCGAACAAGAAGGAGTCGAGTAGAGGAGGATTTCAGTGATACATTAGATGTTTCACCATTACATAGTGAAATGAAAAAAAATGATGAATTTTTACAAAATCTAAAAGATTTTAGAGGAAGCTTATAAAATAGAAGTAAGAGGGTTTTATGAAGTTTTATATTTATACATTAGGATGCAAAGTAAATACATACGAATCAAATATCATGCGTGATTTACTCATAAGTAAAGGATATACAGAAGGGAAGAAGGAAGAGGCAGAATTACTCATTGTCAATACTTGCTCTGTAACAAACACAGCTGACCACAAGTCTTTAAAAATGGTGCACCAAGCGCGCAAACAAAATAAAGATGCAATTCTTATTGTCACTGGTTGTTCTACCCAAAATAAAAAAGAAGTTTTTGAAAAAGATGGTTCAGCAGACATTATTTTAGGAAATCAGTTTAAATCTAAGATTATTGATTATATTGAAGAATACAAAGTAGCACAGGAGAAAAAAACTGATGTTAGAGATATAAGCCATGTTCCTTTTGAAAATATGAAATTAAATGCATTTAAAGGAACAAGAGCTTTTGTAAAAATACAAGATGGTTGTAATAATTTTTGTTCCTATTGTATCATTCCTTATGTTCGAGGAAATGTACGAAGTAAAAATATACAAGATGTATTAGAAGAAGTAGAATCCCTTGTAAACAATGGGAAAAAGGAGATTGTTTTAACAGGAATTCATACAGGGAACTATGGAAGAGATTTAAAGACAAGTCTTGCTACTCTTTTAAGAAGCCTAGTAAAGATAGATGGACTAGAAAGAATACGTATTTCTTCTATCGAAATTACAGAATTAGAACCTGATTTTATGGAAGTATTAAAACAGGAGAAAAAGATTGTAAGTCATCTTCATATCCCCATGCAGGCAGGTTCAGATGCAATTTTAAAACGGATGAATCGAAAATACGATACAACTTACTTTTTACAGAAGTTAGACGAAATTCGTTTGATTCGACCTGATATTTCGATAACGACAGATGTCATTGTTGGCTTTCCTGGGGAAACGGATGATTTATTTCAGGAAACAGTAGAAACCATTCGAAAATCCCATTTTTCCAAAATACATGTTTTTCCATATTCTAAAAGAGAGGGAACCAAAGCAGCAACAATGGATGGGCAAATCGATGAAAACATAAAAAAAGAACGAGTACAAATACTTTTACATTTGAGTGAAGAGCTAGAAAGAGAATATATGAGTCATTTTGTGAATAAAGAGGTAGAGGTTTTACCAGAAATGGTAAAGGATGGTTTTCTAATGGGACATACAGGGAATTATTTACAAGTCAAATTTAAAGGAAAAAAAGAAGATGTAAATCAAATCGAGAAAGTACATATTGATTCTCTGTGTTATCCCTATCTAGAAGCACATAAAGTGGATAAGACGAGTGAAAATGAATAAACTTTTAATAAGGAAAGATAAAGTGAGGTAAAACATGAATAGTGATGTAATTAAAACAATTTTCTTTTATGATGATAAGGAACATGGAAAAATGGCAATTGAAAATCAAAAAGGAGAAATGAAGAGACGTTCGAAAGAGGATATACTTAATGAAATACAAAGAAAAGTTGGTAGTATATTTTTAAACTATACTGTAGTGAAAGATCAAAATTTAATTACTTATCAATTTCATCAAGAAAATGGTTCTGTCGAGTTACGTGTAGGTGCATCCGATGAAGCACTTCCTAATTTACGTAAGATTCTTAGTGAACTTTCAAGAAAAGTGATACAAGAAGAAAAGCCAAAAGATAGAATTACAGTGACGATAGGTGATGAAGGAACCTTTATATTTTATACTTCGAATCAGGAGACCACTTCAGAGGAAATTGATAGGGATGCAACGGATATTATCGGTTATATTCGTTGCCTTAAGAATAATAATGAGATAACAAGTTCCTTTCGCGATGGAAAAGAAAACTTATGTTATACGTTTGAAACAATCGAAGGTGAGAAAATCAAAATTTATGTACGAAGACAAAATGAAGAAATGGTAAAAAGATTAGATGAATTGGCTTCTGTGAAAATAAAAAAACAAAGTAGAAAAGGACTATTTAAAATAGCTAGTATAAGTGCTGGCGTTGTCTTATGTGCAACAACAGGTGTTGTTTTATTTGCAAAACCTAGTATTGGTAGAGATATTGTTGAAGGGGTACAAACGATACATCAAAAACATGAAGAGCAAAATGAGGCTTATGAATTAATAGAAAGCAACTTGCCAAGAATAAAAAGTCTTTATAGACGTTTTAATCAAAATGAGTTATCAGAAGAGGAAGTATTGGAACTAAGAAACAAAGTCAATAAAGTACTCACTTATTTACAAGAAATTGAAAGTAAGGATGAGTGCATTTCGACATTGGAAAAATATGCTGAAGAAGTTGAGTCTTATTTTACTACAAGTTACCGAGGAACTATCCGTAGATAGTTTTTTTTCGTTATATAAAAAACCTAGTTTGCGCTAGGATTTTCTTCTGTTTCTTTTGTTTCAATATAATTTGGTTCTACACTTGCATCAATCTCATTTAAAATTGTATCATCGATGTCATCTTCAATAACATCCCATGGTTCTTCATCGTCTTCAATAGCAATTTTCATTTTCTTTTCCCCGACGATTTCCACCCCTAATTCTTTTTCAATATCAAAATTAATACTACCATCGTCTGTAATATTTACTTTTGTACAATTTGGTTGACTTAGGGTTCTAACAATAATATCTGTATCGGAAACGTAGTCTCCACTATCTTTCAATTTTAAGTTGAAAACATCATTATAATCAATCTTCTTATTTACAACCGCTGTTTTACTATCTCCTTCATAAGAATACCAAATATTTACATCATAGGAACCATCTACACCTATTTTATCTCCCGTTTTATATCCCTTAAATTTGTGGTTAATTACCCAGCATCCAAGGACAGTTGAAGGTGTTGTTTCTGATTTGATGGTATAATTGTTCTTAAAATATTTCTTTCCTTTACCGATAACTGCTTTTGTAACGATTTCTTTATATGAAGACATTTTATCCCTCCTCACTTTACTGTATGCAATTATAGGGAAAATGTTCATGAAATGTATCAGAAGGAAAAGGATTTAGTATAGTGATTTGAAGAATTTAAGATGACTCGAAAACAAAGTGAAGTCTTTTTAAATTCTTATCCTTTTTTTGCAAATTAAAATTTATTGCTTCTTTATTGAATAAGCTTGACAGGATAGGGTCAGGAAGGTATGATAATACTAGAATAGGAGTGTAGATAGAATGCATAAAAGGGGATTTACGCTTATTGAATTATTAGCTGTTATTGTGATACTTGCAGTGATAGCACTTATTGCAGTACCGTTAATACTCAGTTTAGTAAATAAGTCAAGGTTAAAAGCAGCTGAGGAAAGTGCACTATTTTATGTCGATACAATTGAAAATATGTTGATGATTAATAATATAGAAAATACAGATGGAAAAACATATAAAGTAAAAGGAAAAACGGTTGTAGATGAAAATAA
>CAPHZB010000024.1 GCA_948629335.1 uncultured Bacilli bacterium | reverse complement strand
GATATTCTCTAGCTTCAAATGCCATTTTTCATTTTTTTCATGATTTAATCCTGATGATAAATGCCTTTCGTTTTGACAAAATCTGTCTTATTGACTTCATAGGTAAAAATTTTTCTAATAGTTACGAGGAGGAAAGATTCTATGAACTTAAGAAAATATTTTATGTTATTTACTATCTCTCTTTCAATGGTTATAGTAACCAGGGTGTTTGCGTGAGAAACGGAAGAAAGCAAAAATAAGGATAAAGTATCTGTTTTTTCATCTTGTAATATGGGTCATTTCAATAAAAGTGGGTATAGCAAAACGGCACGTACCAAATCTAGCTAAATTATTTACAACAAAAAACTAGATATAACATCTAGTTTTAATTGCTTGCTTATTTTTTTTGTGATACTAATACAGAACAAACACCTGCAACAATCGTACCAATAATCATTACATAGAATCCAATGCCAAATGATCCAAAACTTGAACCTATTGTATCTTTGATATCCATGTAAAAATGAATGAGTAGGGCAAGTGAAAGCAAAGCAGGAATACAAGCAAATTTTGCTTTATCAAATGCATGGATTCCTAACATAGCAATTGCTAAAAGAATAATCCAAATACCATCTGCAAGTTTTCCATCATTTGAAAAGTAGTTTACTGATTGTGATATGCCTAAAAAACTAACTTTATATACTGGTAAAAATACACCAATAACCATTAAAGCCATTCCAACTAAACAAGCAATAAATAATGGATTTTTTAGATTCCCTTTGATATTTTCTACATACTTATCCATAATACACACTCCTTTACATCTTCATTTTATCGAACTAGGTGAAGAATGTCAAGTATAGCAGTTGTTTAGAATAAGTACACGAGGTACAAAAAGAGTGTATCTTTCTAACTTTTATAAAAATAAGGAATAGAAAATTTATTTTCATAGAATATTTGTTTCTTTTTATTGACAATAAAGATAAAAATGGTACAATATAATTGTATTATTACAAGTGGTACAGATAAGGAGGTTTCTATATGATTACCATAGAAAATGTCTATAAAAAATTTGGTAAGGCCGAAATTTTAAAGGATTTATCGTGTGAAATTCAAAATCATTCGATTTATGGATTAGTAGGTGCGAATGGTGCAGGAAAAAGTACCTTACTTAGATTAATTAATGGCGTATATGAAATGGATAAGGGGAGTATTAAAATCGATGGAGAGGAAATAAGCGACAATGAATTGTTGAAACAGAAATTAGTTTTTATACCAGATGACTTATTTTTTTATTCTACGTATACACTCTTAGATAGCGCAAAATTTTATGAGGCAATGTATAAAAAATTTGATATGGAAGCTTTTAAGGAAATGGCAAGTCTTTTGAAATTAGATTTAAAAAAGAAAGTAACTACTTTTTCAAAAGGAATGAAAAGACAATGTGCTCTTATTTTAGCTCTTGCTACAAATGCAGAATATATGTTTTTTGATGAGACTTTTGATGGAGTGGATCCTGTGGTTCGAACAGTACTAAAAAAACTACTCGCTAAACAGACACTAGAGAAAAATGCAACGATTATTATGACAAGCCATAATTTAAGAGAATTAGAGGATATTTGTGATAATTTAGGGCTTTTATACAAGGGTGGAATTTTATTTCAAAGTGATATTGATACATTAAAAACAAATATGTGTAAAGTACAGATATCTTTAAAAGGAGAATTTAATGAAGATAGTTTTAAAGAGTTTTCCTTATTAAATTATAAGAAATGTGGAAGTGTTGCTACTTTAATTATTCGAGGAACAAGAGAGGAAACAGAAAAAGAATTCAAAAAAATGAAACCAATTATTTTAGATTATATTCCCATTACTTTAGAGGAATTATTTATTTATGAAATGGAGAGTGTAGGTTATGCATTTAATGAAATTATTTAATTTGAACTATTTTTATCAAAATATAAAAAAATCAGCTTCTACGCTTGCCCTTTTTCTAGGTATTATTCCTTTACTAAATGTTATTATTTTTCTACTTTTAGCGAATGCGAATCCACATGGTTATGCAGTAACATTAGATAGTTTATCCATTCTACTATTAATAGGTATGTATATCATTCCAGTTGTTTTAGCTTCTTCTTTATATAGTTTCATGTTTAAAAGAAAAAGCATTGATTTTATAGGAAGCATGCCCATTAGCAAGAAAAGTATTTATGTGACAAACACCATTGGTGGTTGCTTTATAATTTTCTGTGTTCTGTTAGTGACAGTGTTTCTAACAGGTATTATTGCTTTCTTTTTAGGAAATGTTTATATAACACCATCCATACTTGTTGACTTATTTTTGGTATTTTTGATTGCTTATTTATTTGTTTATTCTGCTGTGACTTTAGCATTTTCCTTAAGTAGAAACATGATTACAGGATTATTAGTGACCCTTTTATTTCTCTTTTTTATTCCTTTTGTTTGTTATTATAAGGACTCTTTAGTAAATTATAGAGGTTCTATTTCCTATATAAAGTGTACAAGTGAGACATGTATGCCTACAACATATACATGTAATGAGTATTCTTATGAATGCGCTAGACATAAAAAAGAGGGAGAATATCAATTTTATTTGTATAGAAATTATCAAGATACATATTATCCTTTACCTGTATCTGCTATTTTTCAGCTTCTTGGTATGCAGGAAGGTGATGTTTTTGTAGCATTTGATTTTAAAGAACTTGGTATTACTCTTTTCATTACTTTTGTTTATTTTGTGATAGGGTATCTTATTTATAAAAAAAGAAAATTAGAAATATGTGAAACTTCTTTTTATCACTTCTATATCCATTTATTTGTAAAAGCATTAACAATGTTGCCTATTTTTACAGTGATTTATGAGATAGGAAGATATGAATCCATTTATGCTACTGTCTTTGTTCTTCTTCTTTTACTTGTTTACTATTTTGTATATGATTTGATAACAAGAAAGCATATTGAACAAATAAAGAAAAGTATATTTTCCTTTGGTATTACGCTGGGTGTCCTTCTCCTTTATTGCTTTTTCATGCATCAGCTTCCAAAGAAAGATGCACCTGTATTTCATAATGAAGATATTAAGAAAATGACAGTGACTCTTTATAATCCAAAAAAACAAGTTGAAGAAACATATGAAGTGAAAGAACAAGAGAATATCAATAACATTGTAAAATATATGATTAGCCAAAAAGAACATCACGACTATAATGTTGAGGTAAAATTTACAGATGGAACAGATACTTATGCAACCAATATTCTTTTAGAAGAAGAGGAATATATCGATTTTCTTACCTTTCTTCCTTCTGTAAAGAAAATAGAAGCAAAGAATATTGATGATGCATATGCTTTATCTATATATGGAAACTTTATAAATGAAGACATTGCATGGTATAAGCAGGAAGTGATGAATACTTTAAAGAAAGAAAAAGAATTGCCAACAACTTGTTATACAGATGCATCTTTATTATTTTATCGTTATATTCATCATAAAGTAGAAAAAATAAGAGTTCCAGCATGTATCAGTACCGAAATTGAAAAAAAGATTATGGAAGACAAAAACCATAATGTGCTTACTTATTTTGATCATGCTCATTATGTCCCTTATGCCGATTTGATTACTAATGTAGACGGAATAACGAATGAGGAAGTGTATTTCCTTACAGAATATTATGGAGAAGAATTTTTTAAATTTCTTTTTGAACATTTAAACGAAAATGTTGCACTGAATGACAACTTGATTGAATTTTACTTAGGACAGTATAAAGACCAGGATTTACGTGTTTATTTGAATGCGAAAAGTGAATTTATAGAATTCATTGATACATTAAGAGAAAAAGTAAAGGATACAGAAGAGTATCAACAATATATGGATAGTTTGCGAGGTGAGGCTCGTGAATAATGTAGTAAATTTAGATTACACGAGTCGTATACCTATTTATGAACAAATTGTAAATCAAATTGAAAGATATGTTGCTTTAGGAATTTTAAAACCAGGAGAACAAATCGCTTCCATTCGAGATATGGCAATCAGTCTTGGAATTAATCCAAATACAGTTAAAAAGGCGTATTCTATATTAGAGACGAAAAAGATTATTCAAATGTATTCCACAAAGGGAACATTTATTGCAGACCATGTCGATATTGTCGTAGAAGAAAAGATAAAAGATTTAAAACAACAAATAAGTTTTCTTATTAAAGAGTTAGAAGATTTAGGATATACAAAAGAAAAATTGAAGAAAGATTTATTTTAAGATTACATATGAAAAAAGATAGAATAAAACTTATATTTTTCATGGGTTTACTTCTTTTATCTACATACTGTATTTATGTATGTGCTACGCAGTAGACTAAAATAAAACGATGAAAGATAGTTCTTCTCATCGTTTTATGACATACAATTCTTTTTGTTTCATTCCTATATTATATATTCAAATTATCCTTATTGTTAAACTTTATGTCTGTGTGTCGTATTTTCCTCCTTTGAAAAAATCTCCTTATCAACACTTTCTAAAGTCGAATGCAATACTGTTGTGAGTTCTTTTGGTAGCATATCTTTTTGAATTAATTCTTTGAATACTGCCTGATATGCGTTTAATGCTATTTTAGTTTTATGCAATTCAATGTTCGTTTCTGTCAAATCGTGAATAAATTGCTTCGTTATATCATTTACATTATTTTTCCGAAGATCAACATTAATATCGGCACTACCTGTCTGCATATTTAGATTTATTGTCAAATCATATGTCTCGTTTGTATAGTAGGCTTTTGTTGAGCCATCTGGATTTTCCACACTGTAATAGTTATTCTCCATAATTTCTTCTCCTTCCCAATTACAATTGGTATACTTCTTTGTTGTTTGAATGTCAATTTACATAGGAAAAAGATTGGAATATAGAGAGTTTTCTTTTTTGTTGTTCTACGGTATAATAAATGTAATTTAAATAAAAAGAAAGGTGAAGTATATGTTACTATATAGTACAATTCTTTTAATTCTAACTATTTTTGTCTTTATTTTAGAAATGAGGAAAAAGCAGATATCGTATAAAAACTATGTTTTTTTACTTCTTGGAAATATTTTTATTTCTTTTCTTCTAGAATACTTCTGTTATCAAGATTTTTCTGTTTTTTCACACATCAAACTATATAGCTTTTCATTTTTACTGTCAGATTGTGTCTATTTATGGTATATCTATAGACAAGAAAAAAATCATTTGACATTTTTTCTACATTTATTTACCATTCTTTTATTGGTAGAACTTCTTTTCTTTAATTATAGGCATTTTGAATCTTTATCTTATAAGGAAATCGAACTTTCTCCTCTTTTCGCATCAGAATATGTCTCAAAGATTGATGACGATACATTTGAGTTTATTGTTGATGATAAAAAAGAAAATGTGAACTTTTCTTTAGAAGTACCAGAAATTAATAAGAAAATTAAAAATTTATATGTGGATGCTTATTTAGAATCAAATCCAAGAAAAAAGATAGAGGTAAAACTACAAGTAACTGATGAAGCAAATGAATACTATTATATGCTTCCTTCTAGGATGCTTGTTCCTCATGTACCAGAAAGTCGATATATGCGCCTTCATCTAAGTGGAAAAACAGAAAAAATGAAATTGAATTTTTCTTTTTCTACAACGAATTTAAATGGAGGAAATATTCTAAAAATTAATCATCTTAGTATCAATAAAACTGTTCCCTTACATATATGGTTTATAAGACCTTTATTTCTTGCACTATTTGTAGGAATATTAAGAATGTTTTGGCCAACTTCTTCTTTTTGGAATATAGAGTTAGATTTCAAAAAGAAAAGACAAAAATGTATGATTGCAGGAGTTCTTCTTTTAGAAATTTTATATTTGAGTTTTAGTATTTTTTCAAACCCAACTTGGTGGCATAACCATGAAGCAAATGCACAATTAGAGTACCATAAACTTGCTATGGCACTTAAAAAAGGACACTTTTATTTGGATGATGTAGTGCCAGAGGAATTAAAAGAAATGGAAAATCCTTATGATATTACAGCAAGAAGACACGTATTTACAACTCCAGATACTATTTATCTATGGGATCATGCCTATTATAATGAGAAATATTATGTATATTTTGGAATTGTTCCTGTACTGATTGCCTATCTACCAGCGAGTTACATTTTTGGTGATTTTGGATTTCCAAATTTTCTATATATTTATATTATGGGATTATTGGTTGTTCTTTCTTCTTATTTTCTTTTAAAAGAAGTCTGTATACGTTATTTTAAGAAAATTCCTATCTTATTATTTATCTTACTTTGGTTATTTATAGTGAATGCTAGTGAACTTCCTTATATGATGCATCGTGCTGAATTTTATTCTGTTCCTATTATTACTGCCTTATTCTTTACTATATTAGGATTATTTCTATGGTTATCCAGTACAAGAGAGGAAAAATTAAATAGAACACGTATGGTTCTTGGCTCTTTATGCATGGCTTTAGTAGCTGGTTCTAGACCTCAATTTCTTGTTGGTAGTTTCTTATTTTTTCCTATTTTTTATGAGGTATGGAAGAGAAAACAAATTTTAACAAAACAAAGTTGGAGGGAAACTGTTCTATTTTTCCTTCCTTACATTCTCGTTGCAACTTTTCTAATGTATTACAATTATGTTCGTTTTGGTTCTGTTTTTGATTTTGGTGCGAATTACAATTTAACAACAAATGATATGACAAAAAGGGGGTTTGTTTTGGATCGTATTCCTCTTGGCATACACACTTATTTATTTGAACCTTTACATACAACCCTTGCGTTTCCATTTATGGAACCAAGTGTGATTAAAACAAATTATTTAGGAAGAACGATTACAGAAAAATTTTTGGGTGGAGCAGTATCTGTTCATGTTCTAACACTTCTCAGTCTATTTGTTTTTTGGCTAAAAAAGTACTTTAAGAATAAGCGGTTATATGTTACTGCCTGTTGTACTACAATTTTCGCAATTTTCGTTATTATTATGGATACAGAAATGGCAGGAATTTTACCACGTTATTTGGCTGATTTTATGTGGTTACTTTTGATAAGTACTACCTTGATTATTCTGTCTATTTATAGTACGATAAAAGAAGAAAATATGAAATATATGTGGAGATCATTTGTTACATTTGGGACGGTTTTAACACTTCTTTATAGTTTATTTTTGGTGTTTGTAGATATAACATATTCATTATGTAATAGCAACCCTTATTTCTTTTATAAAATGTATCATATATTTATGTTTCTTATGTAGGAGGAAAGTTATGGATAAAATTGCAGTATTAATACCTTGTTATAATGAAGCAAAGACAATTGAAAAGGTAGTGAAAGATTATAAAAGGGTATTGCCAGAAGCAACAATTTATGTATATGACAATAATTCGAAGGATCGTACGGATGAACTAGCGAGAAAATCTGGTGCTGTTGTCAACTATGAATATCGTCAAGGAAAAGGAAATGTGATTCGTACGATGTTTCGTGAGATTGATGCTGAATGTTATTTGATGATTGATGGGGATGATACATATCCATCAGAATCTGCACGAATGATGTGTGAGCTTGTTCTTAAAAAAAGGGCAGATATGGTAGTAGGAGACCGACTTTCTTCTACCTATTTTAAAGAAAATAAAAGACCTTTTCATAACTTTGGAAACCGAATCGTAAGGTGGCTCATCAATGTTTTATTTAAAAATGGAATCAAAGATATTATGACAGGGTATCGTGCTTTTAGTTATGAATTTGTTAAGAGTTTTCCTGTTTTATCAAAGGGTTTTGAAATAGAAACAGAAATGACAATTCATGCAGTAGATAAAAACTTCAAAATTGTGGAAGTTCCTGTTACATATCGTGATCGTCCAGAGGGAAGTGTTTCTAAACTAAACACATATAAAGATGGAATGAAAGTTTTAAAAACAATTGCCTCTTTATTTAAAGAATATAAGCCTTTGCTTTTCTTTTCCATTTTTTCTATTTTATTTTTTGCTTTAGCTCTTATTTTGGGAATTCCTGTTGTCATTGAATATTTTAAAACGAAACTTGTTTTGAAATTCCCTACTTTAATTGTTGCTTGTATTTTTATGGTTTTAGCAATGCTTTCTTTTGCAACAGGGATTATTTTAGATGTTGTTGCGAAAAAACATAAACAATTATTTGAACTTTACTTAAATACTTTATATAGAAGTAGGTGAACTTTTTGGAGTGTCCAAAATGTGGTGTTGAAACAAATTTAAAGTTTTAATTAAAAGTAGGGTTCCTTATTTTTAAATTATAGGAAATATAGATGTACTTATAAAAAAAGACTTAACTATATATTGAATAAATAAAGCAGTCCTTATAGGTTGTACAAATTAAAGTGGCGAAAAAGTAGTTATTTTAGTGTGCAAATCGATATACTACAGATGTAAATTTAGTGAATTCTGCAACAGGTACATATAAGGTATATGTCAAGGTTAGCAATGGTTGGAATGAGGTAAACTATTATTTGGCACGAGGGGGAAAATGTATAATTGGTATCGTATACATTTCGTAAATAGCCAGGGTTCAGTGGTTCAGAGTGCTCAGTTTGTATCAAAATACAGAGTTCGACCAATTGTAGTATTAAGGGCAGATTTGACAATTAAATCGGGGAATGGCAGTAAGGACTCACCATATGTATTGTCATCACAGTAATTGAAACAAGTCAAAAGAAAAAGTCATTTTTTAAACTTTTTCTTTTTTCGTATTTCTTAGTATATTGTATTCTCTAAAATAGGGGATTAGAAATGATAATATAATGATTTATGTAAATAGGAAAACATGCTTGTTGACCAGAATAGCAATTATTGGTATAATTTAATAGGAAAATAGGTGTTTTGTATAATGAAAAATGTTTATAAAAATATATATAAAAAAATAAAGAAATATAATAAAATTGTAATTGCTAGACATGTTGGACCAGATCCAGATGCTTTAGGAAGTAGTATTGGTTTGAAAGAGATTATAAAAGCGACTTTTCCAGAAAAAGATGTTTATGTTGTTGGAACACCAGCTAGTAAATTCCGTTATTTAGGTGCTTTAGATAAGTTTCAAGATTCGATGTATGAGAATAGTTTATTAATTGTAACGGATACGCCTGATAAAAAAAGAGTAGATGGTGTTGATGTGGATAAATTTAAGGAAGTGATTAAATTAGATCATCATCCATTTATTGAAAGGTTTGGAGAAATTGAGATTGTAGATGAAAAAGCATCAAGTGCTTCTCAAATTGTAATGGAACTTGTAATTAAAACAAAACTAAAATGGTCAAAAACAGCAGCAGAGAATTTATTTATTGGCTTAGTTGCTGATACAGATCGTTTCTTGTTTTCCTATACAACTCCCAAAACATTTGAATTAGTAGCACAACTCATCAAAGAGACAAATATTGATTTTTCGAGTCTATATACCAATTTATATTTACGTCCTTTTAAAGAAGCTAGATTTGAAGGTTATATTGCAAATAACATGATAGTTACAGAAAATGGTTTTGCTTATTCTAAGCTAACAGAGGACATCTTAAAAAAATTTGATGTGGATGCAGCAACAGCTGGAAATATGGTGAACAATTTTAACTATTTGGAAGGAATTTACGCATGGGCTGTTTTTTCCGAAGATTCAAATAATAACAATATTCGAGGTTCTATTCGTTCACGTGGACCTATTATTAATGAAGTTGCATCTCATCATAATGGGGGAGGACATAAATTCGCATCGGGTGTTCGTTTAAAAGATTTTGAAGAAGTCGATAACATTGCCACTGAATTAGATGAGGTATGTCGAATTTATACGGAAGAGTAAGAAATTATCTTGCTTTTTTTCTTTTAAAAGAATATAATACATGTGCAAAAGGAGGGATACTATGGCAGATGGACAAAGTTGGTATGTGAATACATGTGCGGCTTGTGCTCATATGAATTTAAGTGATCGGTGCCCATATGATAGTTCAAGGGCTTGGTGTAGTGAAAGAAGAGAATATTATCCTCCAACTGATAGAGCTTGTTCAAGTCGTTTTAAATATGATGAATCAAAGAATTCTAGTTCAGGGTGCTACTTAACAACAATTACTTGTGAAATATTAGGATATGAGGATAATTGTGATACTTTACAGACTCTACGATTATTTCGAGATGAAGTTCTAATGCAAGATGAACAATACCATGATTTATTATGCGAATATGATATTGTTGGACCAGTGATTGCTGATTCTATAAGAAAGAGTATAAAACCGACAGAAATTTCTAGATTTTTATTTGATACCTATATTCAACCAACGAAAAATTGTATACAAATGGGTCAATTTGATTTAGCAGTTTCTATTTATACCTATATGGTAGAAGAACTAAAAAAACTATGTGGTATAAAAACAAGAACTTATGATGATACTATAAAACCAACAGGAAAAGGATACGTTAAAGGTTTGGGTTTCCAGAACCAGAGATAATACTATATTCTTCACCAGAGGTTCTAAAAACAACATAAAGAACAATAAGGGTAGAAACTAAAGAAAGTTCGGAAGCGAATACTTGTAGGGAGGCAGCATACATGTCTCCTTTTTTCTTTTCTATTGTTTTTTTATTTTCATAACTAATATAAAGAAAAATAATGGTTAAAACTACAACCAAAGTACGATTAAATTTAGAAAAAATTGCATTTTGTTTTTTACTTAAAAACCCTTTCCCAGTAGCAACACTCACTTTATCATTGTATGTAATATAAATGGATAGAATTAAACTTCCAATATAAATAAGTGTTGTAATGATTTGTACATCCAGTAAATTTTCTTCCTTTTTTTTATCATCCATTATATTTCCTTAAATTTTCGATTTGTTTTAATTCACTGATTGTTACAAAGACAAAATCTTTTTCTTTTAAAGTTTTAATAATTTCAGGAAGTGCCTTTTTTGTCCTTTCATATGTGTCATGCATTAAAATAATACTTCCATCTTCGGCATTTATCGTTGCTCGATCTTTAATTTTACTCACACTTTTATATTTCCAATCCATCGTATCAATGTTCCATAAAACAACATCTAAAGAAATGTCACTTCGAACACGTTTATTAATGGAACCATAGCTTGGTCTAAAAAGAACGGGGGTGTATCCCAATGTTTCATAAATTACATCTTGCGTATCTTGAATTTGCTTTTTGATTTCCTCATCTTTAAGTTTTGTAAGCCATTTATGATTAAAAGTATGATTCCCTAGTTCATTTCCATATTCTAAACTTTTTTTTAATACATTCTCATAAGTTTTTACCTTATTTCCAAGAATAAAGAATGTCGCAACAGCATCATTTTCTTTCAAAATAGAAATAATTTCCTCTGTATAAGAACTAGGTCCATCATCAAATGTGAGTGCAATCACCTTCTTATTCATTTCAATAATGGAATTTACTTTTTCCAAGTCAACTTCGGATGGAACAACTTCATGATTGACATTGACTGTTTTCTCCTGTTTTATATTTAGATGTTCTAAAGGAATATCAATCATAATTGTATCTAAGTATGTATTTGATAATGTATGAGGAGGGTAATATAAATATAAATACTCACTATCAATAGAAAAGAGTGTTGTGTGTAGATTTTTCTTTAATAAAGATAAATCTAAAACATTTCCAAATCGTTCAAATAGGATGGTATTTACAGTACTATATATATCTTTGGAAGAAACAAAATCTTCAAGGGATAAAAAATCACCCTTTTTATAAGAATAGGTATAGGTCTGCATGTCTTCTTCTTCATTGACCGTTTTAAAAAGCGTAATCGAAATTAAATCCTTATTCTGATATAAAGTATAATCAATATTGAGTTCTTCTAAAGAATCTAATGAAATATTTTTGGATTGCTGGTTTAAGAAGTCTTGGTAACTTGTATTTACATAATTTGTAATTGCACGATCTATTTTTTGATGCTCAGTAATAGGATAATTAATTCCAATTTTATAATGATTATTTTCTTCAATAATTGTTTCAATCTTGATTGTCTTTTGTTTAGAAGCACAACCAACAAAAAGAAAGAGAAATAGAAAAAAGAGCAATTTTGTCTTCATATAGACCACCTACATAAATATATTCTAGAAAAAAAAGATAATTCCAACGAAAATTGAGAAAAAGTGTTGCTTTTATATGTTATTTTTGATACTATGTTCTTGTAAGCATAAAGCTTATGAGTGTTAAAAAACGGAGGTATAAAACAATGAGTAGAACACAATTAGTAGAATTTATGGCTGAAGAAGCTGGACTTACAAAAGCAGATGCAGCACGTGCTTTAGATGCATTTCAAAAAGCAACAGTAAAAGGTCTTAAAGAAGAAGGAAAAGTAACAGTTACTGGATTTTTAACTTTTACAGCTAAAGATAAGGAGGCTTCAACTGGACGTAATCCAAGAACTGGAGAAGCTGTTGAAATTCCTGCTAGAACTGTTGTTACAATTAAGGCTGGTTCTAAGTTAAAAGAAGCATTAAACTAATTAGTAAGAGATATCTTTGGATATCTTTTTTTCATAGAGAGGTGGACCATGTTTGTTGTAGCACTGGATTTGTTAAAAAAAATAGATGACTTAGGTTATGTAGCGTATATTGTAGGAGGATATCCTAGAGATAAATATAGAGGAGAAGATACAGAAGATATTGACATTTGCACCAATATGCGTTATGAAGAAATAAAGAAATATTTTGAAATTTGTATATCTTATCCCAAAATGGGTTCTTTTACGATTTGTTATAAAAATGTATTATTTGAGATAACTACGTTTAGAAAAGAAGGAAAATATTTGGATTATAGGCATCCTTACTCTATTACATTTGTAGATACTTTAGAAGAAGATATACAAAGAAGAGATTTTGTGATGAATACATTATGTATTGATAAAGAAGGAGAATATATTGATTTATTGGGTGCGAGAGAAGATATTGACCATAAAATCATACGAGTGGTTGGAGATGTGAAAGATAAAATGAGTGAAGACCCTCTACGTATGATAAGAGCACTTCGTTTTTCTATTAATCTTGGTTTTGTACTAGAAGATACCTTAAAGGAAGAAATAAAAAGGAATATAGATTCTATTAGAAAGATATCTATGAAGAAAATAGAGGAAGAAATAAAGAAAATAGATTCGCCAGAAGGACAAGAAACGGTAAGAAAATTATTTAAAACGAATAAATAAAGGAATTATTTGATAATATTTCTTTTTTTTGTTATAATCGTTGTGGTGATAGCATGGCAAAATATGATGAGAGTTCTATAAAGATATTAGAGGGATTAGAAGCGGTAAGAAAGCGTCCTGGTATGTATATTGGTTCAACAGATAAAAGAGGACTTCACCATCTAGTATGGGAAATTGTGGATAATGCGATTGATGAGGTTATTAATGGCTTTGGTAAAAAAATAAAAATTATTCTTCATACCGATGGAAGTATTTCGGTAGAAGATGAAGGTCGTGGGGTTCCTGTTGGAATGCATGCCAGTGGAATGTCAACTCCAGAGGTTATCTATACTGTTTTACATGCAGGTGGAAAATTTGAAAGTGGAGGATACAAAGTATCTGGAGGATTACATGGTGTTGGAGCTTCTGTTGTTAATGCTCTCAGTAAGTGGTTAGAAGTAACAATCAAAAAAGATGGATATGAATACTTTATCCGTTTTGAAAACGGTGGGAAAGTTGCTACTCCCTTAACAAAACTAGAGAAAACAGGTAAAACAGGAACAAAAGTTAGATTTTACCCTGATAATGAAATCTTCCAAACGACTGAGTTTTCTTATTCAACGATTTGTGAGAGAATGCAAGAAAGTGCTTTTTTGATTAAGAATTTAACTATAGAAGTGATAGATGAAAAAGAAAATAGAAGTGAAAGTTATCATTATGAAAAAGGGTTGGAGGCCTTTGTTGCTTATTTAAATGATGATAAAAAGCCACTTCATAAAATTGTTTCCTTTGAGGGTGTAAAAGATACGATAAAAGTAGATATTTCTCTACAATATACGGATAGTTATTCAGAGAGTATCACTTCATTCGTCAATAATGTAAAAACAAATGATGGGGGAACTCATGAAGTGGGATTTAAGACGGCTTTAACTCGTGTTTTTAATGAATATGCTAAAGCGAACAACTATTTTAAGGGAAAAGATAAAAATTTTGAGGGAAATGATACAAGAGAGGGTTTAACGGCTATCATTTCGCTTCAAATTCCAGAAAATTTATTACAATTTGAAGGACAAACCAAAGGAAAACTGGGAACTCCTATCGCACGTACTGTAGTAGATAGCATTGTTTATGAAAAACTAAAATATTTTTTAGAGGAAAATAAAGAAAGTGCCACAAAGATTATCGATAAGATGATTAAGAGTAGGAATGTACGTGAAGCTGCTAGAAAAGCAAGGGATGAGGCACGTCTTGGAAAAGATAAAAATAAAAAGGAAGCCGCTTTGTCTGGGAAATTAGCGCCTGCTCAAACAAAAAATCCAAAAAAAAATGAATTGTTTTTAGTTGAGGGAGATTCAGCAGGTGGTTCGGCTAAAGGAGGTAGAGACCGTAAATTTCAGGCAATTTTACCTCTTCGTGGAAAAGTACTAAATACAGAAAAGGCACGTATGGAAGAAATTTTAAAGAATGAAGAAATCAATACAATGATTCATACGATTGGAGCGGGAGTTGGTTCAGACTTTAATGCAGATGATTCAAATTATGATAAAGTTATTATCATGACTGATGCCGATGATGATGGGGCACATATTCAAATTCTTTTAATTACATTCTTTTATCGTTATATGAAGCCACTCATTGAAGCAGGAAAACTTTATATTGCTCTTCCTCCTTTATATAAAGTTGAGTATGGAAAAAAACACTTTTATGCATGGACAGATGAAGAATTAGATAGAATTAAACAAGAAAATGGTGGAAAAGCAGGTTCACAACAAAGATATAAAGGTTTAGGAGAGATGAATGCCGAACAATTATGGGAAACAACAATGAACCCAGACTCTAGAATGCTGATTCGTGTAACGATTGAAGATGGAAATATTGCTGAGAAAAGAGTAAGTGTTTTAATGGGAGATAAAGTTGATCCTCGTAAAGAGTGGATTGAACAAAATGTAGTCTTTACCCTAGAAGATAATTACAAAATAGATTGAGTAGGTGAGATATGGAAAGTAATGTACAAAGAATAGTAGATACAACATTAGAAGAGATTATGGGAGACCGTTTCTCAAGATATGCGAAAGCCATTATTCAAGATCGAGCTATTCCTGATGTAAGGGATGGATTAAAGCCTGTTCAAAGACGTATTTTATTTGGAATGTATAAAGACCATAATACCTATGATAAACCATATCGTAAAAGTGCAAAGACTGTTGGATTTATTATGGGTAATTATCATCCACATGGAGACTCTTCCATCTATGACGCGATGGTTCGTATGAGCCAGTGGTGGAAACAAAATACACCTTATATTGATATGCAAGGAAATAATGGTTCCATGGATGGGGATTCTGCTGCAGCTATGCGTTATACAGAAGCAAGACTTTCTAAAGTAAGTAATGAGCTTTTAAAAGATATTGATAAAAATACAGTCATGTGGGCTCCTAATTTTGATGATACTGAATTAGAACCTACTGTACTACCTGCGAAGTTTCCAAATCTATTAGTCAATGGAGCAACAGGAATTTCGGCGGGTTATGCGACCAATATTCCACCACATAATTTGGGGGAAATTATTGATGCAACTATTAAAAGAATCGATTCTCCCAATTGTAGATTGGAGACGATTTTGGATATTGTAAAAGGACCTGACTTTCCAACTGGGGGAATTGTTGAGGGCAAAAAGGGAATAATTGATGCCTTTTCAACAGGAAAAGGGAAAGTCATTATTCGTTCTAAAATTGAATTTGCAAAAGAAAAAAATAAAGAACAGATTATCGTTACAGAAATTCCTTTTGATGTTAATAAAGCAATGCTTGTCAAAAAGATTGATGATATTCGAATTGATAAAAAAATCGATGGTATTTTAGAAGTGCGAGATGAATCTGATAGAGAGGGTTTAAGAATTGCAATCGATTTAAAGGCAGGTGCTTCGAGAGAACTTGTTTTAAATTATTTACTTAAAAATACAGATTTACAAATAGCATATACCTATAATATGGTAGCTATTGTAAATAGAAGACCAATGACACTTGGAATTTTATCTATAATAGACGCTTATATTGCCCACCAAAGGGAAGTCATTATAAAAAGAACTAAGTATGATTTAGAGTATGCCCAAAATAAACTTCATATTGTAGAAGGATTAATGAAGGCTATTTCTATCTTAGATGATGTCATTAAAACGATACGTTCAAGTAAAAATAAGAGTGATGCCAAAGTCAATTTAGTAAATGAATATGGCTTTACAGAACGACAAGCAGAAAACATTTTAATTTTACAACTTTATCGTTTAACTAATATGGATATTATTGAACTTGAACAAGAATTTAAACAATTACAGCTTGTTATTGCTGCTTTAAAAGCGATTTTAGAAAGCGAAGATAAATTAAAAGAAGTCATGAAAGATGAACTTAAAAAAGTTAAGAAAGAGTATGCAATGCCAAGAAAGACGGCAATAAAAGAAGAAATTACGGAAATAAAAATTGATAATACAGATTTAATTCCAAAAGAAAACGTTATTGTAACAGTAACAAAAGAAGGATATGTAAAACGAGTTTCTTTAAAAAGTTATGATGAATCTGTTCCTGCAACTGTAAAAGAAGGGGACTATGTACTTGGAAATTATAAAATGTTTACCATGGATACACTTCTCTTGTTTACAGATTTAGGAAATTATATTTATCTACCTGTACATGAACTTCCTGAGTTAAAATGGAAGGATTTAGGAAAACATGTTAGCAATTTAGTAAGTCTTCCATCCGATGAAAACATTCTTTTCGCATATCCTGTTCGTGATTTTGCAACAGGAAAAGAGGTAACCTTATTTACAAAAGATGGAATGGTAAAACGAACACTACTTAGTGAATTTAAAGTACAACGATATTCAAAACCAATATCTTGTATGAAATTAAAGGAAAATGATAAGGTTGTATCCGTTTCCGTACAGAATTTCGATAAAGTGTTTGTTGCAACGAGAAATGGTTATGGTTTAACCTATTTAAAAGAAGAAATTCCAGTGACAGGAATTAAATCGAGTGGTGTAAAAGCAATTACTTTAAAAAATGATGAAGTTGTTAGTGGAATATTATATAGTGATGATTTTGAGTATGTAACAATATTTACAGAAAAAGCAACAGCCAAAAGGATTAAATTAACTGAATTTGATATGACTTCTAGGGCAAGAAGAGGTGTTCAAGTTGTACGAGAAGTAAAAACAAATCCTTACTATATTATAAAAGCAATGATTATTAGCTTTAAAGAAACTGTTGGAATTAAAACAACAGGGGAGATGAAAGAATTAAAATTAACAGAAATACCTATTTTCGATCGTTATGCATCGGGAAGTTCTATTTCTAAATTTACACTCAAAGATGTATATGAAATTGGATATTTAAAAGAAGTAGAGGAAGAAATTCCTGTCCAAAAAGAAAATATTTCTTTGGAATCTATTGATGACAAAATGATGCGTATTGATGATTTTCTAGATTCCTTTGATGAATAAAGAGTAACGGAAAGTTATTCTTTTTTAACTTGTGTGTATTTGCATATTTTAAGTTACGCATATCTTCTTTTGTTTTTATAAAAAAATGAAATTAGAATAAATTGCATTCAATTATCACAAAATAATAATCTATATTTATATTCTTACTTAAAGAAAAAATTGGAAATGTTTTTTCATTTTAGTTGTAAAGTGAATAAAACTTTAGTAAAATGTAAGAAGAGGGTGATAGAATGGAATTATTATTTGATATATTAAAAATAGTAGGTGGATTAATAGTAGGTTTGATTATTGGGTTTATTGTAGCAAAGAAATATATGGAAAAGTATATGAAGAAAAATCCACCAATCAATGAACAAATGATTAAAGCAATGATGACACAAATGGGAAGAACTCCTAGTCAAAAGCAAGTCAATCAAATGATGAAGTCAATGACAAAATATATGTAAAACAGTGGAAATACTACTGTTTTTTACTTTACACATTTTTGTAAAGATTATTTGACAATCCTTATAGATAAGTTATAATTAAACTAGAAGGTAGGGATTAGTATGGAAGTACGTTTTAAAATAGCACAGGAAAACGATGTTGAAGGAATCATTCAACTATGCAATGCATGTTTTGATGAAGTTACACCATTAGAATATGCTAAAGAAGTTTTTCTAAAAACAAAAGATACAGGAAAGGATATTTATTTAATTGGAATAGTAGGGGAAGAAATTGTTGCTCATGCCAAGATTACAATTATTGAAACAATGTATCAACCTATGATGACTTATGCCATTTTAAACCATGTTTGTGTAAAACCAGAGTATAGACGATTTAAAATAGCAACGCATATGCTTACAGAAATTCAAAATATCTGTCAAAAAAAGGGTTGTGTAAAAATGGAACTATGGTCAAACAATGTCAGAGTTGCCGCTCATGCTTGTTATAAAAGATTTGGATTTACTCTTGATGATGCGGGATTTTTCTCTAAAAAAATATAAAGAGGTGTTTGTATGAAAATTAGTAATGTATATATCGGTGGATGGTTTCAAAGAACCATGTTGCAATTAACGGAAGTATATGATTTTTTAAGAAATTGTGATTCACAGTTAGAATTAGATAAAAATAAGTTAGAAGAATTGCATAGAAATTTAGAAATAGGAAAAATCGAATATGGTGTAAATGGAGAAGAATATGTTTCCTTCACAACGGCTTTAAATATACAGGTGAAGATATTTGAAGATGGACTTATTACTGTCAACAATACAAATGTAAGTGAAGATACACTATTTGCAGATGTAGATAAAGTACAGGATTACTATGAGAAAAAATTGTCACCGGCACTCAATTATCTGTTTAGTTTAGGAGCTCCAGTACCAAAAGAACTTGCGAATATTGAAACAATTTACCCCTATTTTGTTATTTGTGAGGATGCAACAAGGGATGATATTTTAAAGATTTTATCTAGTCGTGATAATCAAAAATATTTTGAATTTACTTGCGAAAAGTACAATGTTGTAAGAGGGGATAAGTATTATTTTATTAATAATAAAGCCCAAACTTTAGAGAATATTGAAAGGTATAGGCGTCTTCCAAAAATAAAAGTTACAATTTGACAAAAATAAAACAACTT
>CAPHZB010000023.1 GCA_948629335.1 uncultured Bacilli bacterium | reverse complement strand
GAAAATAGTGTAAGCGAAGATAGCAAGTTGCCAATCTTTTTTTTTGCTTGTTTTTGTATAGTGAAATATTTTAGGTCTTGTTATTATATTCAAATATGATATACTGAAATTGTTACTAAGTGGTAAATTTAATTCGTTTTGAACCGTTTCATGGTTAAACAATGATACTTAAGGAGAGTTTATATTATGACAACATTTTTGAGCCCTGAAGTAAAACAGGCGCTTCAGGATATTTATTACAATGAAAGAACTGGAAGGGGTATGGAAGCGCTTGCTTTATTGGAGAAAGCGTCAGAAGCTGGCGACGGAGATGCTAGTTGTGTATTGGCTCGGTGCTATTGTGGGCGACAATATGTGTGGGCAGGACATGGATTTCCAGAAGATGACGCAAAAGCAACCGAATTGCTTCATAAATCGGTTGAGCAAGGCAGTGCTTTGGGTGTTTTGGTTGCACTTCGCTGTGGGGAATTGACCCCATCTGTTGAGAAGACAATGCCATTTGAGGACTTACAAGAAGCAATGGATACGGCAGTCGCGTTGGCAGAGAGTGGAGATGCTTTTTCTCAATATGTTGTAGCCAATGCATATTTCTGGTGGGACTTTTTACGTATTCAAAATAAGGATCAAGACTCTTTTCCAAATCAAGAAGACTTCAAATCATATTTGAAAGAAAATATTTCTAAATGTGAGGCTTGGTTTTGGAGAGCACTCCAAAGTGGTATGTATTTTGCTGCCAATAATCTAAATAAATATTATAATGAGGGTGATGAGGATATCATTTTACCTCAGCCAGAGATGGCTAAGGATTTGTATAAAATTGGAGCAGAAGCAGGTCATCCAATCATGCAAGCCATTTATGCGGATGATTTGACAAAGGAGAATTGCAAAGAAGAAGCACTTTATTGGTACAAAGAGGCTGCTGAGGGTGGTCATCCAGGAGCATGGTATGACGTAGGTCGTTGCTATTTTAATGGTGAGGGAGTAGAACAGAATGATGTATATGCTGTAGAATGTTTTGAAAAAGAGCTTGCTCGAAATCCAATTCATCCAGGAGCTTGTAATTTACTTGGAAAAGCTTATTTCTTTGGACGAGGTGTTCAGAAAGATTATGCAAAAGCATATCATTATCTTTTTACAGCGTATGACAAACAGGATAGTACTTGGGGTGTATTCTATTTAGCGCAGTGTAGTTTCAACGGTTGGGGAACTTCTAAGGACTATGGTAAGGCTATAGAATTTTTAAATAAAATGACATTTGAGAATGCAGAGGCTGATTATATGCGTGGTTTTATTTATGCTAGAGGTTTGGGTGGCGTGCCAGAGGATATTAAAAAAGGTATTGGTTATTTGCAAAAGGCTGGAAATTTAGACGAGGTAAGAGAAGAACTTTCTCATTATAAGAAAAATCTTTTTGGCAAGTGGGTACGCCGAGACTAAGAAGATTTAATTCTATAATGTTTTGAAAAGTTTAAGAGATACACATTATTATGTATTCAAAAAAATATTTCTCTATAAATTGTATTGGTAATTATAGTAAATTGATTTTCCCCGAAAACCAGAAGTTAAGTTTCTTCATGGTGAAATTAGTGTAAGTGAAGATAGCAAGTTGCCAATCTTTTTTTCTTTGCACTTTATCCATTGTTTTTCTATAGATGATATGGGATTGCGGTGGATAACATAATTGAAGATGCCCTTTACATTTCAGAGATTGCGATATTACAGTATATGATAATTATTATTTGTTTGAGTTTACTTGTAGACCGTACCATACCAACAAAAAAGTATATGGTAAATAGGGATTAAATATTAAGTGATATGAAATATAGCTAACATCTATATTCTTTTTTTTAAAACTTATTGTAAAAATAAATGCATTTGTTTATAATAATAGTGGTGATAACATGGAATATAAATTAGTAGTTAAAAATGAATTAGAAACAATTGAATTGGCACAAAATATGGAATCAGAAAAATTTCCAAATATGGTTATTTGCTTAAATGGGGAACTAGGAAGTGGAAAAACAGTTTTTACTAAGGCTTTTGCTAGTGCGATGGAAATAAAAGAAAATGTAACATCGCCAACCTTTTCAATTATAAAAGAATATAATGGGGAATTGCCATTATACCATATGGATGTTTATCGTCTTAATGGAAACTGTGATGGAATTGGAATTGAAGAATATTTTGATAAAGGTGGAATCGTTATTATTGAATGGGCCGATACGATTAAGGAACTACTTCCAAAAGAGAGAATTGATATAAAATTTTTAGTTACAGGGGAAGCTAAAAGGACTTTAACCATTCAAGCATACGGGAGTCAATATGAAGAATTATGTGAGGCTATTTTATGATTTCACTTTTCTTGGATACAAGTTGTCATATGATGACAATAGCAATATATAAGGGGAAAAAGCAACTCTATTTTTATGAAGAAGAAAACAATAATGATTTATCAGTGAAACTTATCTCAAAAGTAAAGGAAATTATGGAAGAATTACAATTATATGTTACCGATATTGAAAAAATCTTTGTTGTAAATGGACCTGGTTCTTTTACAGGAATTCGAATAGGTTTAGCCTTTGCTAAGACACTAGCTTGGTCTTTAAATATCCCAATTGTACCTATATCTGAACTTGAGTTTTTAGCAACTACTGGTGGAACGAATTATATAGCTCCTATGATTGATGCAAGAAGAGATGCTATCTATGCGGGACTTTATACATATGATTTAAAACCAATTATTGAAGATGCCTATATAGCAAGAAAAACGTTTTTAGAAAAAATAGAAGATTATAAAGAAAATGTCACTTTTGTAAGCATGGATACTTTTCCATCATTAGAGGTGGTTCCTCCTAAGGTAGACGTTACGAAGATTATCGAAAAATACATAGATAAATCAGGAGTCGATGTGCATACCCTAATTCCTAATTATTTAAAAAAGACAGAAGCGGAAGAAAAATTAAATGGTTCGAACATATCAGGATAGGGATAAAAATACACTAGATATCTGGAGTCAAATTGCCTTTCAAACAAAAGTAAGTAATAATGATATAGATTTAATTTATGTTTTTGAAGAAGAGGAAATTAAAGGTTTTATTTCCTTTCGAATCTTATATGAAAGAGCAGAATTGAACTATCTATATGTGGATTTGAAATATAGAAATCAAAATATTGCTTCTACATTACTAGATACAATGTATACAGTTTTAAAAGACAAAAATGTAAAAACAGTTACCTTAGAGGTATCTGTTCAAAACCCTTGTGCAATTCATGTCTATGAGAAAATGGGATTTAAACAAATTGGACAAAGAAAAAACTATTATAATGGAGTTGATGCTCTTTTAATGATAAAGGAAGTGAGTTAAATGGAAGATATTTATATTTTAGCCATTGAATCAAGCTGTGATGAAACAAGTTGTAGTGTTGTAAAAAATGGGTGCGAAGATATTTCTACCGTTGTTTTATCACAAATTGATATTCATAAATTATATGGCGGCGTTGTTCCTGAAATTGCATCACGTATGCATATTGAAGTGATTACAAAAGTAATTGAAGAAACTCTTTTCAAATCAGCTTTGACAATGAGTGATATTGATGCAATTGCAGTGACATATGCACCTGGGCTTATAGGATCCTTATTAGTCGGAGTGACTGCAGCTAAAACGCTCGCTTACGTCTATAATAAACCACTAATTCCAGTTCATCATATAGCTGGACATATTTATGCAAATAATTTAGTAGCCCCTATGGAATTTCCACTCATGGCCTTAGTAGTAAGTGGAGGACATACAGAGCTTGTTTACATGAAATATGATTACGATTTTGAGGTGATTGGTTCTACACTAGATGATGCAGTTGGAGAAGTGTATGATAAAGTGGCAAGAGTAATGGATCTTCCATATCCAGGGGGCCCTAAACTTGATGCGTTAGCACGTGAGGGAGAAGATACTTACACACTTCCTTTACCATTAGATGATAAATCTTATAATTTCAGTTTTAGTGGATTAAAGAGTGCTGTTATTAATTTAAAACATAACGAAGAACAAAGAGGAAGAACAATTTCTAAAAAGGATTTAGCAGCATCTTTTCAAAATCGTGTTTTTGAAATTATATGTAAAAAAACAATGCGTGCCTTAAAAGAATATCAGTGTCAAAATCTAGTTCTTGCTGGTGGGGTATCTGCAAATAGAGCTTTACGAGAAACATTAAAAGATTTATGTTCAAAGGAAAATATTCATTTAATTTTTCCAGATTTGAAGTATTGTACAGATAATGCCACTATGATTGGAGCAGCAGGATATTATGCATATAAAACAGGAAAGCGCGCTGATTTCACACTGAGTGCAAAAGCAAATGAACCATTAAATTAAAAAATATATGTCATAGAAATAGTAATTGTTCAGGAGAATCATGATAAGTTTGTTGATTTGACAAAAATTTTAGTAGATGTTATTATATGAACATATATGAGGAGTGAAAGTATGGAAAAGAAAAAAAGTATAGGAATAGTTGTAGCATTAGTAGTATCTGTTGTTTTGATATTGTTATTTGGAGGGTACATCGTTTATGATAAAGTATTATCAAATGTCACCTCAAATGATAATACAACAAGTGATAATACAAATAATGATAATGATTCAAATTCGATTGTGGTAAATAAAAAATATGAAAATGTATATGCCTTTAAGTTTTATAATGATTCTATCTATGCCTTAAGAAAAAATGAAGCAAATGAACTACTTATGAATTATAAGGATAAAATATGTGGCACAGAGGAATGTGGTATCATAGAATATGAATATATAGACGGGAAATTGTATTTATATCATGTGGGATATCAAGATAGTACATATAATATAAATGAACAAAAAAATATAGAAATTTATTCTATTGATTTAACGCAAAAGGAGATAACGCTTGAAAAAGTATATGAAATTTCCAAAAAAGACAGGTATGTTGAAAGTATAACACAGGGTGAAAATTCAATTTATTATATTTCTTATTTATGGAATGATACTTTAAACTGTTACGATTCTAAAGTATTTGAATTTTCAAAAAGTAGTAAAGAAATCAAAGAAATATATGATTTCAAAGGTTATGTAGACGTAGGGGATTATCGTATGTTTAAGCAAAATAATAATCATTTATATATAGGATATGATATTAGTTATGGCGAGGGTTCTACTGGAGTCAAAAAAATCTTAGATATTAATTTAAATGATTATTCTAATAAAATAATTCAAGATAATCTTTTTATCATTTATTACGACAATGCGGTTAATAAAGTTGTAGCTAAATTGGATAATCCAGATAGTAAATTAAAAGTTATAGATTTAAATAATTTTTCTAATACAGAGATTGAAGAAAATACGACAATTGATAATAGGTTTTATAGTATAAGCAATCTTCTAGTTTATTATGTTGATGCAATTAAAACTGTAAAGATTGTTGGAGATAAATCGATTGAAATTGATTTATCAAAATATGCAACAGGGAAAATAAAAGATGATTATACACGTCTAGTATTGTCTGATGATTATAGCGTTATTGCACTAGTGTATTTAGAAAATGAGACTTTTCCAAAAACGTATAAAATAAATTTACAGACAGCAAAAGTTTCAAATATTGATATAGATTTAGATGAAATTTTATCATCACAATATTTATATATAAATTAAAAAGAAAACTCTTATAGAATTTTCTTTTTTTCTTTCCGACTTTTTATTAAATCCTCATATTTTCCCTCTTTTTCGAGAATACGATAAGGTTCTCTTTGTCTAAGGAGATTTCTCTCTTCTCCCGGAATTTGGAGGAGTTGTATTGCAATATCTATATGAAGAACTCCATCAAAGTGATCATTTTCATGTGATATAACAGTGGCAGGAAATCCTTCAAAGGTTTTTCGTTTCTTCTCTCCATGTAAGGTGAAGTATTCCACGACTATTTTATAAAGCCTTTGAATAAGTCCTACATAGTCTAAGCAACTCGCACAAGCTTCCCAATATTCAGTAAGTCTAATTCTTTCTACAATTACAGGATTAATGAATACTTTTGCTTCATTATACACCTTGTCATCTAAAGAGGCGCTATTGGTTTGTTGTCTATGAATTACATCTAAATTTGTATTTTTTAAATACATCAGGCGTTTTGGAATGCCAAGTTGTACAGAGGCCATTGCCATTACTTCATGCTCCTTGCAATATTCTTCTAATATTTGAATGTAGTGTGGTAAATCTTTATCCTTTACATCTACAGGAGTGGAAACTTGTCTTAAAAATGCTTCTTCTTTTTCAATGGTTTTCACTTGTAATAAACGTATCACTTTTAACTTCCTTTCTTTCAAAAAATCGTAACTTTATCTTAGCACACTTTTTCTTTTTTATCAATTCTTCCATAAAAAAATACAAAACCTAATTTGTATTTTCAATGACTTCATCTACCAAACCATACGCTACAGCTTCTTCTGCCTCTAAAAAGTAATCTCTTTCGGTATCTCTTTCGATAACCTTTAAATCTTTTCCTGTATTTTTAGAAAGAAGTGTATTTAATTTTTCTCGCATTTTTAAAATTCTTTCTGCTGCAATTTTTATTTCAGTTGCTTGTCCTTCTACACCCCCAAGTGGTTGATGAATCATCACTTCACTATTTGGAAGAACAAAACGTTTTCCCTTTTCCCCACTTGATAGAAGAAACGCTGCCATACTTGCTGCCATTCCAATACAAATAGTAGAAACATTACTTTTTACAAAATTCATTGTATCATAAATAGCCATTCCTGCAGTTACACTACCCCCTGGAGAGTTAATATAAATACTGATATCATTATGATTAATGGAATCTAGATATAAAAGTTCTGCTACAATTGTATCTGCACTTGCGTCTGTGATTTCTCCACTAAGCATAATAATGCGGTCTTTTAGTAATCTAGAATAAATATCGTAAACCCGTTCCCCTTGATTTGATTTTTCAATAACAGTTGGTATTAAACTCATAGTCTTTCCTCCTACATTTATAATAAGCGTAAAACTTTATTTTATTCGAAAAAAAATGTGACAAAGTTTTAAAACTTTGATATACTTATAGTAATAAAAGAATAGAGGGATTTATATGGAGAAGAGAATTAGTATTAGTTTTCGTGGTTCTGATATAAAAGAATTTGATTCTGGTGTGACGCTATATGAAATAAGCGAAGCCTACAAACAAAACTTCAGTTATCCTATTTTAATTGGAACAGTGGATGGTGACATGGTTGAGTTGTCAGAGAAGATAACAAGAAGTTGTACTGTTGATTTCTTTGATCGTAGTAGTGAAGTTGGAAATCAAATTTATTCTAGATCAACTCAATTTTTACTTATCTTGGCTGTAAAAGATTTATTTAAAGAGAATGTAGAAGTTGTTGTTGAACACTCTATTGATAAAGGTTATTATTGTGAAATTCATGGAATGGATATTGACAAACCTGTAATTCGAAACATAGAAGAAAAAATGAAGGAATTGGTAAAGGAAAATCTACTAATTGAGAAAATAAGTGTTTCAAGGTTAGATGCAATTAAATACTTTGAAAGACAAAAACAGCAGGATAAAGCAAAAGTTTTAAAATACATCAGCAACACTTATATTAATTTATATCATGTGAAAAATCTATATGATTATTTTTATGGGAAAATTGCCTATTCGACAGGTCAGATTGATGACTTTAAATTGACCTACATAAAAGGAAATGGTTTTGTAGTATCCCATCCAAGTTATTATAACCCTGAATGTACATTAGAATATGTACATCATCAGAGACTATTTGATAAGTTTTTGGATTATACACATTGGGGAAGACAAATTCATATTAGCAATGCATCCGATTTGAACGAAGCAGTATCGAATGGAGAAGCTGGAAATGTTATTCGACTCGCAGAAGCATATTATAATAACCAATTAGCCTCTATTTCAGATACTATAGCACGCAATCGAAATATTCGGTTAGTTTTAATTGCAGGACCTTCTTCTTCAGGAAAAACAACTTCTTGTAAGAAACTAGCTGTTAATCTACAAAGTAGGGGACTGAAACCTTATCAGATTTCCTTAGACGATTACTTTTTAGACCGAGATAAAACCCCACGGCTTGAAAATGGAAATTTAGATACAGAGTCACTTAAAGCACTAGACGTCACCCTTTTTAACAAGCATTTGATGCAGTTATTAAATGGTGAAAAGGTAGAGATTCCAACTTATAACTTTGTTTTGGGAAAAAGAGAATACAACGGTAACGTTCTACAAATTGGAAAAAATGATATTATCTTAATTGAGGGACTTCACTGCTTGAATGAAGATTTAACAATGGCGATAGATCGAAGCTTGAAATTTAAAATTTATATTAGTCCACTTACACAACTAAATATTGATAATCACAACCGAATTCATACAAGTGATACCAGAAAACTTAGAAGAATTGTAAGGGATAGCAAATACCGTGGACATGGGGCTAGCGAAACATTAAACAAGTGGCATGATATTCACGATGGAGAAGAAAAATATATCTTTCCCTACCAAGATGATGCAGATGAAATGCTTAATTCAGCGCTTGTTTATGAAATAGGGGTTTTAAAAACATATGCGGAACCTCTCCTATTTAATATCGATGAGGAAGATCCGTGTTATCCAGAAGCCCTTCGACTTATCAATTTCTTGAGAAATTTTTTACCTATTCCATCAGAGGAAGTTCCCAATGACTCTGTAATACGAGAGTTTATTGGAAATAGTTGTTTTTATAAACAATAGGAAAGACAAAATATTTCTGATAAAATGATGTAAAATGGTTTGTTTTTAGTGAAAAGGTAGATACTTTCAGTGATTCTAAAGAAGAGACAAAAGAATTCACTAAAGAAAGTTATGTTTATAAACGTTAGAAAAGAGGAGAAAAAATGATTAAAGTAGCAATTAATGGTTTTGGAAGAATAGGAAGGTTAGTATTTCGTCTTATGGAAGAAGATGACAGGTTTGAAGTGGTTGCCATCAATGATTTAACAGATGCAGAACAGCTTGCTTATCTATTAAAATATGATACTTCTCATAGAAATTATCGAGTAGATGAGATTTCGCATACAGAGGATAGTATTGTAGTGGGCGGTAGAAAGATTAAAGTATTTTCTGAAAAAGATCCAAGTATGTTACCATGGAAAGAACTTGAAATTGATGAAGTATTTGAGTGTACTGGTCTTTTTACAGACAAAGAGAAAGCTTATGCTCATATTAAAGCAGGGGCAAAGAAAGTAATCATTTCTGCACCTGCAAAAGGAGATTTAAAAACAATTGTTTATGGTGTCAATGAAGATATACTTGATGGGACAGAAGAAGTTATTAGTGCAGCGAGTTGTACAACCAACTGTTTAGCACCAGTTTTGCATGTTTTAGAGCGTGAGTTTGGTGTAGAAAAGGGGTATATGACAACAGTACATGCCTATACCAATGACCAAACTATCCTTGATGTAGCACATAAAAAAGGAATTTATGCAAGACGTGGAAGAGCAGGGGCAGCAAACATTATTCCATCGAGTACAGGAGCTGCGAAAGCAATAGGTCTTGTTATTCCGTCTTTACAAGGAAAATTATCAGGAAGTGCTTTACGTGTTCCAACAACGACGGGTTCTGTTATTGATTTAACTCTAGAACTTAAAAAGAATACAACAAAGGAAGAAATTAATAATGCATTTAAAAATGCTACATCAGAAACATTAGGGTATACAGAAGATCCCATTGTTTCAAGTGATATTATTGGCTCAAGATTAGGAGGGCTCGTAGATGGGCTTTTAACAGAAGTTTTAGAAGTAGAAGGACGCGAGCTTGTAAAAATAATTGCATGGTATGATAATGAAATGAGTTATAGTGCACAAATGGTAAGAACAGCAGCTTATTTAATGGAAAAATAAGAAAGATAAGAACAATTTATCTTTTTTTTCTTGTTGAAAAGAAAACATTTATAAAATATGTGATTTGTCTTTTTATTTGAATTGTGTTATAGTGTGTTTTGAAGATGTATTAGAAAGGACTCTATGGGAACAATTAAACCAAGCAAAATATGGGAACGTATTTTAGAAACAGGTGATATCGAAGAACTGGACTTTTTACTTCGACTTGTGATTGAAGATGAAGAATCTATTCAAGTTATTCTAAAAAAGTTAAGTGATTTTGTTGAACCTGAAATGGAAGTAAATGTAAAAATAACAACCGAAAAGGGTTGCAAATTCTAAAAAAATAGTATATGATACCTATATATTGAAGTGTGATGATTGGCTTGGAAACCAGGAGCAGTATATTTTAAGAGATTCTGTTGGAATAAGTAGAGTGGAACCGCGTGAGTTTAGCGTCTCTATATATTAGGCAGAGTCTCTTTTTTTAGGGAGGATAGACAAAATGGAAGAAATTAAAATGGAAGAATTAGTGAATTTTTGTAAACAATATGGTTTTATTTTTCAAGGAAGTGAAATCTATGGAGGGCTTGCAAATACTTGGGATTATGGTCCACTTGGAAGTCGTTTAAAAAATGCAGTTAAAGATGCATGGAGAAAACGTTTTATTCAAGAAAGAAAAAATAGTTATGAATTGGATGCAGATATTCTAATGCATCCACGTGTTTGGGAAGCATCAGGTCATGTGGCTAGCTTTTCAGACCCCCTACTAGACTGCAAAGAATGTAAAACTAGAAGTAGAGCAGATAACTTAATTGATGATTTTGATCCAAATGCACATGCTGATGGAATGAGTGAAGAGGAAATGATGCGTTTTATTCGGGATAATAAGGTTCCATGTCCAAAATGTGGGAAGCATAATTTTACAGATATTCGTGAATTTAACTTGATGTTTGAAACACAAAGAGGAGTTACAAATGATGCGAAAAATATTGTGTATTTAAGACCAGAAAATGCACAAGGGGAATATGTAAACTATAAAAATGTACAAAGAACGATGCGAGCAAAACTACCATTTAGTATTGGGCAAATTGGAAAAGCATTTCGTAATGAGATTACACCTGGAAATTTTACATTTAGAACCATTGAATTTGAACAAATGGAATTTCAAACATTTTGTAAAGAAGGAACGGATAGTGAGATTTATGCTTATTTTAAAGAATATGGTAAAAAATTTTTTATAGATTTAGGACTTTCTGAAGAAAAACTTCGATTTCATGATCATGAAAAACTAGCTCATTATGCAAAAGAAGCTTGTGATATTGAATACAAATTTCCGTTTGGATGGGGGGAAATTAACGGAACTCATAACCGAACTAACTTTGACTTAACTCGTCATCAAGAATATAGTACTGAATCAATGGAATATTTAGATCCAGATACGAATGAGAAATTTATTCCTTATATTATTGAATCTACATATGGATTAGATCGAACAGTTCTTGCTATTTTATTTAATGCTTATGAAAAAGAAACATTGGAAGATGGTAGCGAAAGGGAAGTATTACACCTCATCCCTTATTTAGCGCCTTACAAGGTAGCAGTACTTCCTCTTGTAAAAAAATACCATGCAGAAAAAGCAAATGAGATTTATGAACAATTTTCTAAACATTTTATGACCACTTATGATGATTCTGGAAATATAGGAAAAAGATATCGTAGACAAGATGTCATTGGAACGCCTTTTTGTATTACTATTGATGATGAGACAATAGAAAAAGGAACAGTTACTATTCGAAATCGGGATACAATGGAACAAATAACACTTTCTTTAGAAGAGGTTATCCCTTATATAACAGAAAAAATTACATTTTAAAAGAATACTTTGGGTATTCTTTTTTAAATATCTAAGGAATTCTCTTTTATATAATCAAGAATTTGTTTAAATAACATATCATCTTTATAGATATCTTTATCCATTTCATACCAAACGGTAAATGCATCTTCTGCCCCACTTTTTATGATAGCCTGCACTCTAGGATTTTTGAAAGTAACGTTATTTTTCTGTTCCTCCAAAGAATGATGACAATTCGTATCTTGGTAGACTTTAGATTGAATATCTGCTTCTAATTTATCACATAAATGAGCGAACCGTGCTTCTTTTGTTTTCTGTTCATCAAATTCAAATAAAAGTCTCTTGAGTTCTTCCTTCTTGATTACCTCTCCAATAACTTCTATCATTGCTCTATGTTCCATCTCCATTTTTTCTTCTGGTGTAATTCCATCATGAGGGGTAATGTCTCCAATAATTACTTCTCCAATTTCATGGATAGCTAACATTTTTAGAACTTTGTCTACATTTAAATTTAAATCAAAATTAGAGTCTAGAGAAATTGCTAAAATTAAACAGCCGTAAACATGTTCTGCCACGCTCTCCCTTCTACCCCTAATATTCCAGTGCGTATCATCCCAACCTGTTCGAATCACTTGTTTTAATTTTGTTGCAAGCAAATAAAATCGCATAGAACTTTTAATTTTTTCCTTCATTTACATCACCTAAAGTAAGTATACCACACGTCTTGTAAAGTTGCGAAAAAAAGAAGTATAAAATTCTTTGCATTTTCACGATTATGTGTTAGAATATATGTATATAATGTATAAATGCCAGGAGGAATAAAAATGGGAATTCTAAAAAAATGGATGAATAACGATGAAGATGCGTTTTCAAGTGATATGTCTACCGATGAGTATTATGATTTAACGCCAGAAGATGCTTTAAATGAAAATGATGGTCGCAGTAAAATGATTCTTTTAGAGCCACGCGCTTACTCTGAATCGCAACAGATTGCTGATCATTTAAAGATGCGTAATACAGTAGTTGTTAATTTAAAACGTGTTACGTCTGACCAAGCAAAAAGAATTGTAGATTTTCTCGCAGGTACAATCTATGCCATAGGAGGAGATTTACAAAAAATCGGTAGTGGAATTTTTCTATGTACCCCAAATAATATTAATATTCAAGGTAAGATAACGGAGGAGACACAAGGAAAAGATATTCATGATAATGGTGATATTAACATAGAGTGGTAGAAAGGAAAAGGGCCTACTAAGTGGCACTAAAGCGGTGATAATATGGAAAAGTTTAGTAGAACACTTCGTGGCTATGACCCAGATGAGGTTAATGAATTTCTTGATAAAATAATTAAACAAGTTGAAAGTATTGTAAGTGAGAGCAAGGAAAAAGATAGAAGGATTGCTGAATTAGAAAAAATGGAACAGGAAAACCAGAAATTGAAAGACCAACTCCAACAATACGAGCGAACGGAAGCAACTTTAAATCGAGCAATTATGATGGCACAGAAGACTTCTGAACAAATTAAACTAGCCGCTCATCATGAAAGTGAAATTTTAATTGAAGAAGCAAAACAGAATGCAAATCGGATTGTGAATGAAGCTCTTCTTCGAGCAGAAAAAACAGAAAGGGAAGCAAATTTACTCAGAAGAAATATCAACATCTTTAAAAGGAGAGTTAAAGATATTGTAGAAGCACAACTAGATGTTGTAAATGAATTTGAAAATATAGACTTATAAACAAATGAAGGAGACGAGAATACTTTGGATATATAGAAAGCCTATGGTTGATGGAAATGGGTTTGAAAAAGTATTCTAAATCACTCTAGATGTGTATTTCTGAAATCATTAGGAAATATCGGTAACGCGTTATAGTTTTTGAGAGTATAAAACTTTATAAAATAAGGTGGTACCGCGGTTTATAATCGTCCTTAGTAGAAGGATGATTTTTTTATAGGAGGAATTTTATGTTTACAATTTTATTAATGATTATAGGATTTATTATTTTAATCAAAGGGGCTGATATTTTTGTTGATGGAGCATCTTCTTTAGCAAACAATTTTAAAGTATCTAAAGTGTTAATTGGACTGACCATAGTTGCTTTTGGAACAAGTGCACCTGAATTTGCTGTATCGATTAAATCAATGTTATCAGGAAGTGGAGATATTGTTTTAGGAAATGTCATTGGAAGCAATATATTTAATGCTTTATTGATTTTAGGTGTTGCTAGTATTGTATATCCTCTAACCGTAAAAAAGGATACAACAAAAAAAGAACTTCCACTTGTCTTTTTAATTACAAGCATTTTCTGTGTATTAGCTTGTGATACATTGTTTGATAAAAATGCAACAAATATTTTCTCAAGAGCAGATGGCTTAGTGATTTGTTTATTCTTTACCATTTTCTTATACTATTTATTTAGTATGGCGTTTAAAGATAAAGGATTAAAACAGGTTGAAAAACCAAAATATGCACTAATGAAATCGATACTTTTTACCATATTTGGAATTGGTGCGATTATTGTAGGGAGTAATTTTGTAGTCGATGGAGCGACTTATATTGCAGAATCTTTAGGGGTTAGTGAAAAAGTAATTGCTCTTACTATTGTTGCTTTTGGTACATCTTTACCAGAACTTGTTACATCTGTTGTTGCATCGATAAAACATGAAGCAGATATTGCTGTTGGAAATGTTATTGGAAGTAATATTTTTAATATTTGTATTGTATTAGGTATACCTACTCTTATCTTTGGAGGTATACCTGCAACATCATTTAATTATGTAGATTTGTTAGTATTATTAGTTTCATCCTTTGTGATTTGGTTATTTTCTTTTAGAGATTATGAGATATCAAAGAAAGAGGGATTTATGCTTCTTCTTATATTTGTTATTTATTATGGAATTATGTTTTTTTAGGAGGTTATTATGAAAAGTTTTGAAGAATTAGATAAAAGAAAAACGAGTGAGGTAGAAAAGTCAATTCGTGAAAAATGGGAGAAAATGGATATATTAAATAGAACTATCCAAAATAGAAAAGGAAAAGAAGATTTTGTCTTTTATGACGGACCAATTTATGCGAATGCACAGCCTGGAATCCATCATGTTTTAGCAAAGGCAATAAAAGATTCTTTTTGCAAATATAAAACGATGCAAGGATACCGAGTTCTACGTAAAATAGGACTTGACACACATGGACTTCCTATTGAGGTTAATGTAGAAAAAAAGCTTGGATTCAAGTCCAAAGCTGATATTGAAGCTTTTGGTGTTGAAAATTTTTGTAGGGAATGTAATAAAGCAACAGCGTTAAATATTGATGAAATCAATTCTTTAACGGATACCATGGGTCAATTTATTGATTGTAAACACCCTTATGTAACTTGTTCAAATGAATATATTGAATCAGAATGGTGGATTATTAAAGAAATGGATAAGAAGGGACTTTTATACCACGGAAATAAAGTATTATGGTATTGTCCTAGGTGTGGAACGGAGTTGTCTGCGAATGAAGTATCACAAGGGTATGAACAAGATAGTGTGAATACTGTAATTGTTCCGTTCAAAAAAGTAGATGAAGATGTTTATTTTCTTGCTTGGACTACAACACCATGGACATTGCTCGCAAATGTTGCAATATGCGTTAATCCAGATTTAACGTATGTAAAGGTTGAGTCACAAGGATATACCTTTATTCTTGCTGAAGTTTTGGCTGAAAAAGTGTTAGGAGAAGAATACAAAGTTTTAGAAACATATCAGGGAAAAGACTTAGTGGGAATAAAATATGAGCAATTGATGCCTTTTGTAAAAATAGAAGGAAAATGCCATGAAGTCATTGCTGATAACTATGTTACTGCTTTAGATGGTACTGGAATTGTTCATATTGCACCTTATGGAGCTGATGATAACCGCGTATGTATGGAGAATGGAATTGGTCTTGTAAATCCAGTTGGGTTAGATGGTCGTTATACAGAAGGACCATGGAAAGGTGTTTTAGTTACAGATAAAGAATTAGAAGTGGAGATTATTAAGTGGTTAAAAGAAAATGATAAGTTGTTTAAAAAGATAAAAATCACGCATGATTATCCTCATTGTTGGCGTTGTCATGCTCCACTAATCAGTTATCCAAAAGATGCTTGGTATGTAAAAACGACAGAATATAAGGATAAGATTATTGAGGCTAACAATAAAGTCAATTGGTATCCCGACTTTGTGGGAACGAAACGTTTCAATAACTGGTTAGAGAATATGGTTGATTGGGGTATTTCCAGAAATCGATATTGGGGCTGTCCTCTTCCTGTATGGATATGTGAGGAATGTGGGCACAAACATGTTATTGGTTCAAGAGAAGAATTACAGAACTTAATCTTAGAAGATGTTGACGTGAAGAAGATGGAACTACATCGCCCTTATGTAGATGATTTACACATCAAATGTGAAAAATGTGGTCATACGATGGAAAGAGTAAAAGATGTCTTAGATGTTTGGTTTGATTCAGGTTCTATGCCTTATGCACAATTTCATTACCCTTTTGAAAATAAGGAACTGTTTGATAGTCAATTTCCAGCGGATTTTATTGCGGAAGGTGTAGATCAAACAAGGGGATGGTTCTACGTATTATTAGTGATTTCTACTATTATTTCTGACGAATCTAGTTTTAAAAATGTTGTTGTGAATGATATGGTTCTTGATCAATATGGAAAGAAAATGAGTAAATCTGTTGGAAATGTAGTCAATCCAAAAGAGGCTTTAACAGAATATGGAGCAGATAATATAAGATGGTATATGTTTTATGCTTCTCCTGTTTGGACTCCACTAAAATATGATGATGCAGGAGTAAAGGAGGTATATTCTAAATTTTTTAACCCACTTAAAAACACATATACATTCTTTCAAACCTATGCGAATATTGATAATATCTCTATAGAAGAATGTTTTGTTCCATATGAAGAAAGAGAAGAAATCGACAAATGGCTTTTATCTAAGTATCATAAATTAGTTCGTGATTGTACAGAAGCCTTTGATGCTTATGATTTAAACCAAGTGACTCGATTTGTTACAAACTTTGTGTCAGAAGATTTATCGAATTGGTATATCCGAAGAAATAGAAATCGATTCTGGGCATCAAATACGGATACTTCTAAGAAAGCAGTTTATATTACTACCTATGAAGTTCTTACAGGATTATGCAAGTTGTGTGCTCCAGTTGTTCCTTACGTAACTGAAGAGATTTATACAAAATTAACTAAAGAAGAATCTGTACATTTGGCTGATTTTCCAAAATATGATCCATCTTTAATTGATGAACATATAGAGTTACGTATGGATCTAGTAAGAAGTTTAATTTCCGTTGGACGATATGTACGTGAGGAAGCTAAAATGAAGGTAAGACAACCATTAAAAGAAGCCTTATTGGATGGAAAAAATGAGGAACTGATTTCTGATTTAGTTCCACTGATTGAAGAAGAATTAAATATAAAGAAAGTGACTTTTGTTCAAAACTTAAATGATTATATGAATTTTAGTGTAAAACCAAATTTTAAAGTTGTTGGAAAAGTATTTGGTCCTCTAATGAAAGAATTTGGGGAGAAATTAGAAGAGTTTTCGATGGAAGAGATAGCAAAATTACAAAGAGATGAGGTACTTGTTCTTACAATGAATGAAAAAGAGTATGAAATTACTTCTGATATGGTAGAAATGCGTATTTCGTCAAAAGAAGGATTCAATGTTGGTATGGAAAATAATAACTTTATCATATTAGATACAACCTTAACAGATGAATTATTAGAAGAAGGAATTGCTCGAGAATTTGTATCTAAAATCCAAAATATGCGTAAAAATATGGGATTTGAAATTACGGATAGAATTGATGTGTGCTACTTAGGAGATGAATTTGTAAATCAAGCAGTGGAACATTTTAATGAATTCATTAAGACCGAGGTTTTAGCATCTACTTTAAAACAAGAAAAAGGGGTAGAAAAGATAGACTTAAACGGTCATGAAGTATTTGTTTCTACTAAAAAGATATAGTTAAAGGGAAGTTTATGTATAAAGAATTAATCAATGACTGTGAAAAAATAGAGACTTATTTTGAAGAAGGAATAGATAAGAATTGGAAAGTGATGAAACACCAATGGGGAATAGGAAATGGAGGTTGCATTCCTGAAAATGTAAAATTGGGTTTGGAAGGAGTAGAACTAGTAGCGAATGGAGATTTCTATACAGGAAGTATTAGGGGTTTAAATCATGACAAAACGCGAGGAAAAAATGGAAAAAGAACTGGTGCAGCTCTAATTAGCAGTCAAATGCTAGGACCCGGGAGTTTTGAGATTTGTATGAAACCCTGTTCTAAGTTTGGTGTTTGTACTGCCTTCTGGACTTGGTATGGAAATGAGGAAATAAACCATGAGATTGATATGGAACTTCCAGGACGTATAAAAAAGGAAAATCCAACTTTTGAAATTATGTTGAATAATACATGGCTTACTGAGGAGAAATGTGAGAGAAGATGTGTTCCCATAAAAGAGGCCATTGATGGAAATTTTCATACATTTCGGTTTGACTGGCATACACAACCAGAAAAAGTAGAATTCTATTATGATGGAAAATTAGTGCAAGTAAATACAAAGAATATTCCCACGGTAAAGATGAACATTACATTTGGTGCATGGTTCCCTCATGACTGGGCGGGCAAACCTGATTTTGATAGTTCTGAAATGAAGGTGAGATATGTTAAATATATTCCTTTTAAGGAAAAATGCAAGGAGATCTTTCCTAATCCAGCAGATAGTTTAGGAATATTATATGATAATTTTAAGGATGAAAACCATTTGACAGATTTGTAGATATTTTCTGATAGATATACTTGTGTGAATTTGACATAACCTAGTGTATGTTCCAAAATATAATGGTATCAAATATTATGAACCAAAGAATACATCTTTTTGTACTATATTGATTATTAATCTTTTTAAAAGAAAATGCATAAGTTTATGCATTTTCTTTTAAAAATAAGAAGGAATTTACCTTTAAAAGAAGTATGTTGATTTTAGAGGTGATAGAATGGCAAAAAGAAAAAATATTTTAGAGTTAACGAGTGATGTTGTTTTTAAAGCATTTATGTTAAGTGATAATACAAAGGAATATAAAGCAAAATTAATTCATCTAATTACGGGAATTTCCTATGAGGAGTTATTAAGTGCTACGTATGTAAGTAAAGAGTTCCCTGTAAACAATAAAAAGGATAAAAGTTATCGTAGTGATATTACTGTTGATATTTCTAAAAACATTTTGAATTTAGAAATGAATAGTTCTTATTACCATGGACTATTTATTAAGAATAATCGCTATATTAATAAAATAGGTGGAGATTCTTTTGATAAAGGAGAAGATTATTTAGAAATGGATGATATCACGCAAATCAATTTTGATAATTTTAATAAATATAGTGGAGATAAGTTAGTATATGAGTTTTCTATGTATGAAATAGATACAAAAGAAATAGAAGAAGAAGGACTTAAAAGTTACCATATAGACTGTGAATAATTAGTAAAAATGTCACTAATTATTATGTTAAATAATTAGTGAAAAT
>CAPHZB010000022.1 GCA_948629335.1 uncultured Bacilli bacterium | reverse complement strand
AATTATACCCCCCCCCCCCCCCCCCCTGAAAAAGTCAAGCACATTTTATAACAAAAAAATAAAATGCATTTTCGCACTTTATTTTAACCACTTTTATATATAGATTAAAAAGTGAATCAGTTCTAATTTTCTTCAATTTTTTGTAACGAATCTACCTTTATTGTTTATATAATCTTCCATTACTTTACTAATTGATAAGGAGAATTATAGGTACTGCAATTAATACTATCACCTTCAAAATCACAATCATAGCTAACAATTCAATTAATGTAAATCCTTTTTTCATTTCTTTTCTACAATCTTTTTTATAATGAAATATCTGCACTCATAGGCACAATTTTCTTCGATATACTCTTTTATATAACGATAATCATTTATTTTGTTAAAAAGTTTATTTTGTTTCTCACAAAATCCTTTCAACCGCAATTTTCCATAAGCCCAATCGCCTAAAATATAGTCATATCCGTCAAAATAAGAAGTATATCTTTCTTCTAAAGCTTCCTTATCAAAACCATCTTTATATTCTTCCACTAATTCATAAGGATTTCCTTCTAATATAATTTTCATCAATCCTTCACCTCTTCTAGTTTTACACTTACTAGTTTTGATACTCCAGATTCTTGCATTGTAATTCCATACAAATCATCTGCATATTCCATTGTCTTTTTTTTATGAGTAATTAAAATAAATTGTGTCTTCTCTTTTAATTTATTTAAATACTCTCCAAAACTATCCACATTTACTTCATCTAAAGCAGCCTCTACCTCATCTAAAATGCAGTAAGGAACAGGACGAGACTTTAAAATTGCAAATAGGAGTGAAATTGCTGTAAACGTTTTTTCTCCACCTGACAAGAAGGAAATACTTTTTAATTTCTTTCCCGGAGGGGATGCTACAATTTCAATTCCAGTTTCTAACATATTGTCTGGTTCTGTAAATTTTAAATCCGCCTCTCCCCCTTTAAAGAGTTCTTTAAAAGTAATTCTGAAATTTTCTCGAATCGTTTGGAATGTTTTAGAAAAATCTTCCTCCATCACTTTATCTAATCCATCAATAATTTCAAGTAGTGTGGCCTCTGCTTTCTTTAAATCATCCTGTTGTTCACATAAAAAGGCATATCGTTCATTTACTTTTTCATATTCTTCAATAGCAAGAACATTTACAACGCCAAGATTTTTAATTGCCTCTTTTAATTTATGAACCTCTTCTCTTGCGCTATTTTCCTCCATATCTAAGTGATAGTGAAGAATCGCATTTTCGTAAGTCATAGAATAAGTTTCGCTCAGTTTTACAAGAAGTGTATCTAATTTCACATCCATTCGATTCATTTCAATTTCAAGTGTATTTCTCTCTTTATTTTTAGAAGAAACTAAACTATTTTCCCTTTTCGAAGTAAACTCAGCTTCCTCTAGTCGTTCACTCATTTGTTTTTTATTATTCTTAAGTGTTTCTAAATAATACTCTGTTTTTCTTTTTTCCTCTAACACTTTATAATAATCTTGCATCGTTTTTTCTTCTTCTATCGAAATTGTATTCTTTAAAATACTCTCATTTCCATCAAGTTCTATTTTTACTTCTTCTAATCGGTCTATTTTTTCTTTTAAATACGTTTCTTTTAAAGAAGCTGTTTCTTTTTCTTCAATTCGCCTTTTACTTGCCAAATAAATTTTATCTTCTAATGCCTTCATTGTATAATCTACTTCATTGATTTTATTTTCAAATTCTTTAATGTTATTTTCATTATACTCTAATTTTTTTATTGTTTCTTCTAATTCATATTTTTCACTGATTACATTTTTTATCTTTGGTGTACTTCCACCCGTTAAGGATCCTCCTACGTGCAAAAGTTCTCCATCTAATGTAACTATTTTATATTTATACCCTATTTTTTTACTAATACTATTGGCATGTTCCAATGTATCAACCACAAGAACATTTCCTAATTGATTTTCGATAATGTTTCTATATTTTGGATCAAAATGGACAAGTTCTTTTGCAATTCCAACAAATCCATTTTCATTTAAAACGATATCTTTTATTTGGGATTCTATTTGTTTGCCTTTAATGATAGAAAGAGGAAAAAATGTAACCCTACCAAGTTTGTTTTCCTTTAAATAGGAAATCGCACTTGATGCTACCGACTCATTATCAACAACTACATAATTGGAAGAAGCACCTAAAGCCGTTGTAATTGCTGTTACATATCCTTCATTCATTTCAAGTAAAGAACCAATTACATTATGAATTCCTACTAATTTTGGGTGATTTAATACTGCTTTTACGCCATAAGGGAGTGTCGCATTGTTTTCAATAGAGTCTTTTAAAGAGGAAACCTGATTTTTTAAATAATAGTTTTCCTTCATAAGTGAAGTAAGTTTATTCTGATAATTTTCTTTTTCCTTCAATATAGATTTTTTTCTTACCTCTTCTTCTTTTATTTCTTCCTCTAAATGATTTATTGACTCTTCTATAAGATGTATTTCCCCTTGCAATGTTGAAATTTCGACTTGAAGTTTCATTTGTTCTTCTTTTATAACAAGCATTTTATTATGAATATCTTCCTTTTTAGAAGCATATTTCTGTTTTTCTGTTAAAATCGTTTTTTTATTACTTATCATCTGTAAATGCTCTATTTGTTTCATAATTTCCTTGGTTACACGATTGATTTCTTCTTCAATAGATGTAATTTCTTTTTTTAATTTTACTACCGTTGCTTCACCACTCGAAGTAGAAGAAGAAAGCTTAATAATTTCTTCATTTAAAGTTTCAATTTTCTGTTTAGAAGCCTGATACTCCATATTCATCTTTTGAATATCATGTGCAAGTAGTGCAACTTCTACCTTCTCTAAAGACGCCATATATCTTTGATATTCTAGTGCTTTATTTCTTTGTTCTAAAAGAGGTTCAATTTGCGAAGCAAGTTCTTTAATAATATCATTAATGCGGTTTTCATTATCATGTGTTTTTTCTAGTTTGTGTAGTGCCTCTTCTTTTCTTTTTTTATACTTAAGTACTCTTGCAGCCTCTTCAAACACTACTCTTCGATTCTCTGGCTTTGAAGAAATGATTTCCTCAACTTTTCCCTGTGAAATTACATTAAAACTTTCCTTTGCAATTCCACTATCTAAAAAAAGGTCTGTTACATCTTTTAACCTACATTTTTCATCATTAATGGCATATTCGTTTGTTCCATCTTTATAAACTCTTCTTTTAATGGAAACTTCACTATAATCTAAATTTAAATACCTGTCTGTATTATCAAAAACAAGTGTAACGCTTGCCATATTCATACTATTTCTAGATTTACTTCCTGCAAAAATAACATCACTCATGGAAGCATCCCCACGTAAGGATTTTACAGACTGTTCTCCCAGTACCCAACGAACAGCATCCACCACATTGCTTTTTCCACTTCCATTTGGTCCAACAATTCCTGTAATTCCTTTTGATAGGTCAATTACAATTTTATCAGCAAAGGACTTAAATCCACTTGCAATAATTTTTTTTAGATACATATTCGTCACCTACTTTCATCCATATACATGTCACCCTTCTTTATCACTTTTAAAGAAATGGGATTATACTACTTTTGCTTTCTTTTCTTCTTCCTCTTCTTTTTGTTTAAATTGTTCGTATTTCAACCGCAAAGGGTGATTCAAATAGGCCCTTTCTAATTCTTCCTTTTTCTTTCGATTTGCATGGTACTGTTTATTTTCTCGCCCTAACTTTTCATCTTTTTTCTTAATCTGTTCCTCTAATTCTCTTTGGTAATCTTCTATTTTCAAATCATACATAGAAATTAATTCTAAACATATTTTCTTCTTTTCAAAATCAGTTTGATTAATAAAAAGTCTTTTTAATGGGTTTTGTTCTTTTTCTCTCATCATTTCTAAGAATGAAATTGCATCAGAGTAGCTTTTTTCCTTTTTTATTTCATTCTTCAAATGAGCAACCTGCATTGGTATCATCTTTCGCATTTTAATCACTTCAGATAACTGATTTACATAATTTTCTATTTTAATCGTTAGTTCTTTTATTTGATTTTCAATTCCTATAATCTCACTAAAATCTTCTTCTACTTTCTCAGAGGATGTATCAAAGGAATCCTTAAACATGTTCTGAAACATATCCCTTATCTCTTCATTAAAACTTTCGGTACTATCATTCGTTTCTCTAAAAGATGAGTTCGTATTAAAATCATCTTTTTTGAATGCCATATCTTGTCCCTGAAAAAAATCATAAAAATCTTTAAAATTCTTATAACCAGAGTCCTCTTGCTTTCTTTTAAAATCATCAGTTTCCTTAGAAGACTTTTCTTCATATTCATGAAAATAAGAACCATTTGCTTGATTTCTTCTTTTGCACTCTAAATCATACACGCGTCTTGTATTTCCATTTGTTAATGTTTGATAGGCTTCATGAACACGAGAAAACTCTTTTTTAGCAAGTTCTTTTTCTTCTTCACTCTTCCCCTCTTGTGCATCTGGATGGTATTTTTGTAATAACGGTCTTAGAATTCTTTTTATCTCTATCTCTGATGCATCAGTAGGAATTGCGTATTCTTTATAGTAATCACGAAATATTTGTGCCATAGTATCACTACCTTCTACCTCCATTATAACACATTTTTTTAAATTTTGTAGTTTCTTTCAAAACTAACACACATATTTTTGGCATTTATATCCAATACTATTAAAAGAGGTGGACCATGAAAAAGAAACTGATACTCTTATCGATTTTCCCAGCTTTATGTCTTTTAGGTTTTGGATTTTATTATGGTCTTTATTTTTATGCAAAAACGAGGCCAAAACTTGCCATTGATTCTGCAAATGGTTATTATCTTTATGATAATAAGGGAGAAATTTTTAACGGAAAAGATGAGGAATGGATTGACCTTGATGATATTTCCCCCTATCTAATCAATGCAACTATTGCAGTCGAAGATAAAAATTTTTATGACCATAGAGGATTTGATTTTTTGCGTATTGCAAAAGCCCTTTTTAACAACCTGAAAAGTGGTTCTAGAAAAGAAGGTGCTTCTACCATTACGCAACAATACGCTAAAAATTTGTTCTTAGATTTTGATAAAACATGGAAAAGAAAAATTACAGAAGCATGGCTTACAATACAACTGGAGTCTCATTATTCAAAAGAGGAAATTCTAGAAGGATATTTAAACACCATTAATTATGGTGGCGTTTATGGAATTGGAAGAGCAAGTGAATATTATTTTGGAAAAAGTGCTTCTGATTTAACACTTGCTGAGGCTTCCATTTTAGCGGGTATTCCAAAGTCTCCATCAAATTATTCACCTATTCAAAATGAGGAAGCAGCCAAAGGGCGGCAGAACATCATTTTAAATGCTATGGTAAAAAATAACTATATTTCAGAAGAAGAAATGGAAGAAGCAAAAAATACAGAACTCAGTTATGTAGGAAATTTAAACCAAAATAATTCAAAGGTACTTATGTATTACCAAGATGCTGTTTTAAAAGAACTTGAAACGATTTCTTCTATTCCTAGTTCCTTTTTATCAACAGGAGGTCTTAAGATTTATACAACACTTGACCAAGAGGCGCAAAAAATATTAGAAGAAAGTATGGACAAAAACTTAGAAAAGAACGAAGAAATTCAAATTGCCTCTGTAATGATGAATCCAAATGATGGAAGTATTCTTGCTATATTAGGAGGAAGAGACTATAACAAAAGCCAATTTAATCGTGTCACTTCCTCAAAAAGGCAAGTCGGTTCTACTATGAAACCATTCCTCTACTATACAGCCTTAGAAAGTGGCTTTACAGCCTCTACAACATTTACTAGTGAAAAAACTGTTTTTACTTTCTCAGGTGATAAAACCTATTCTCCTGAAAACTACGCAAATCTATATGCAAATAAAAACATATCCCTTGCAGCAGCTATTGCATATTCAGATAATATTTATGCGGTAAAAACACACCTTTTTTTAGGAGAAGAAAATTTAGTAGAGTTTGCAAGTCGTCTAGGCATTAGCGAAGAATTAGATTCCATTCCATCCTTGGCTTTAGGTACTAACGAAATCAATATTATGAATATGATGCAAGGCTACGCTACTTTTGCGAATGAAGGAAATAAAATCAAACCTCATTATATAACAAAAGTAGAAGACGCCCACGGGAATACACTCTATGAATTTAAAGAAGAAAATGACAACATTTTAAATAGAAGTCACGTTTACATTTTAAATGAGTTACTCAGAAATTGCTACAACAAAAATTTTGTAGATTATACCTATCCAACTTGTTCTAGTATTGCTTCTAGAATTACAAAAAAATATGCGATTAAAACAGGAACAACAGAAACAGATAACTGGATTTTTGGCTACAATAAGGATGTTTTACTAGGAACTTGGGTAGGTTATGATAGTGATAAACAAACAGACAACGATGATAGCTTAATGATGAAATATTTCTGGGTAGATGTTATGGAAAAATACTTAAAAGATAAAGAGGACAATTGGTATGAAACGCCTAATAACGTAGTTGGAGTTTTTGTTGATCCAATTAGTGGCGAAGTAGCAACAGAAGAAACAAAAAATAAAACTCTTTTTTACTACATTAAAGGAACACAACCCAATGCTGAAGATAATACTCTGGAAGAAGCAATTTCTGCCATGAAACAACAATAATTTACTTCTCATTTTTTTCGTGGTATAATCAGTATAAGGTGAAAGTATGAATATAGTCATTCGAAAATTAGGAAAAAAAATTATTTTTGAGCAAGCAAAAAATGTTGTGGAAAAAGAAAAACTGGGCGTAACAAACGTGTGGAATTTTAAAGAAATCATCTTTGAAGAAAAGAAATTACAAGACTCTTTTATCCAAGTTTTCTTAAAAGAATTACTTGTAAAAGAAAATATCACAATTGCCCAAATTGAAAAAGTGGACATGATTCCCCTTCTCTTCCCACTCATTAAAGAAGTCCCAGCCATAAAAGAAGTCGTTATTAAAGAAGACGCTATCATTCCTAGTGAATATTATAATTTAATCAAAACACTTACTCATGTAGAAACTTTAGAATGTTACCAAATGACTTCTTTCTTATTCGATTCTTGTTTAAAAAATCTAAAAATACATATTCATTACCGGAAACAAGAGTTTATAAAAAGTAATTTTATGCTTGCAAATGAATTAAATACACATTCCAAAATTGTTTATAAAAAGAAAGTTACGTTTTATGATACTTATAATTATGAAGATGTATGTGACTTTGCCTATTTTTTAAAAGAAAATAAGCATTTAGAAATACTAGAATACTATGGAACAGATACGGTTGTTTTTAAAGATGTATTAAACTGTATTCTTGAAAAGAAAAAAACAAATTTAAAGATTATCATTTTACAGAGAAATGAAGAACAAAAAGATTTAGAAGAAATTGTAAATACGATTTATAAAAAATATAAAAAGAAGTTAAAAGATGCAAATATCAAATTAGAAATTAAATACACAAAAGAGTATAAAGAAAAGAATGTTCTAAAACAGTTAAATTTAAATATCTTCCGTTTATCTGTTCTTATTTTATTTCTAGTCACTATCTCTATTTATGGTATTTCTAAATTTCATGTCTATAGTAGTCAACAAGAAGTTAAAAATATAGAAAAATTACGGGAAGAATTAAGTATTAAAAAGATTCCTATAGAACCAATTGTTGAAGATCAAAAGGAAGAAACTCCTAAAACGGATAAGGAAGAGGAAGTTCCCCCTAAAAAAGAAGAACCCCCAAAAAAAGAGGAAAACAAAAATAATGACACCTATACGAAGGATATGGCTAGCTTGAAAAAAACAAACAGTGAATTTACAGGGTGGCTCACAGTAAATAACACAACAATATCTTATCCTGTCGTAAAACATAGTGATAATGATTATTATCTGAAACACAGTTTTAACAAAACATACAATATCAATGGTTGGATTTTTATGGATTATAGAAATCATACTGAAACTTTTGACCAAAATACAATTATTTATGGACATGACTCTAACTATAGTATTATGTTTGGAGATTTAAAAAAAGTTTTACAAAAAAGTTGGTATACAAACAAGCAAAATCAAATCATTACATATGAAACTCCTCAAAAGAAATATGAAGCACAAATTTTTTCTATTTATGTCATTGATAATACAACTGATTACTTGCAAGTGGTATTTTCAGATAAAGAATTTGAAGCTTTTATTAAAAAATTAACAGATCGAAGTATCTATAATTTTAATACACAGGTAAGTGTTCAAGATAAAATTATTACTTTATCTACTTGTTATAAAGATTCTTCTAAAAGACTTGTTGTTCATGCAAAAATAAAATAGGAATTTTCTCCTATTTTTTCTTTTACTTTAAGGTTTATTTGAGAAAAACGTTATCACTTATAGAGTAATAACCAAACTTCATTTTTCTATACTCCTATTTTCGTAGGGAACATGTTCCTTAATTCATTTTTTAAGTTCATCTACCTTTTTACCCTTTTCATATACTTCCTCTCTTAAATATCCTTTTGCACTTTTTTGATTGTATCTTATTCCGTTTATTACACTATCAAAACTGTTAATTATTAATCTACTCCATGTTTTCTGTAAAGATATTTAGCGTTTTTACTAATTTCTATTGCTACATTTAACTGGATAGATAATTTTATAGTATTGTATATTCATAATTTCCTTCTACTACTATTCTCAGGTCTATTATCTAAAAAAACAATAACTTTTTGTAGTAATAGGATAAATAAGTAATAATACCGTAAGATATTCCCTAAGACAATTTGCTTTAAATTTTACTATAAGTTACTTGTAGTACAATAAAAAGTGAGACTACGTTGATATTCATATGTCACATATTCTCACTTTTTAATTTGCATTGTTATATATATTTTAATAATTCGTTAAATTCTATATAGCCATATTTTTCATTAAAATGTCCTGCTTCATTTACTAATATTTTTTCTGACAAAATACAATCGGCAAATTTAGAAGCATCACTTTGAGGAACATAAGGATCATTGTTTGAATAAAAACTAATTCTTTCTATAGCATAAGATTTTATATCAGATAAATTTTCACTTAGATAAAATGATTTATATAAATTCATATCATCTTCAAATTCTAAATTATTAAAACCAGCAATGGTTATTATTTTCTTAACTCTGATTTTATTTTCCAATAAAAATTTGACTATGAATATTCCTCCTAGACTATGAGTTACAAAAGTTGTATCTTCAGTAATGTATCCAATTTCGAAATATGCTTTTAAAATTTTACTCCAACTTTCATAGTCTTGTTTAATAGGTGTAGGAAAACTAGGAACAATACAATTTAATTTTCTTTTACTTAATTGCTTCTTTAACCAAGGAATCCAATTTTTATATGGATTACCATAAGAGCCATGTATTATAAAATAATTATTCATTTGTAGCACCTTTTAGACAATTAACAATATTATTAGCTAATTCAAAATCCATTCTCTCAATAGCTTGTTTTGACACTCCTGCTGTATGTGGTGTAATAATCACATTGCTTCTATATTGAGAAAGTAATTCTTTATGTTCATCTAAGTCTATGTCTAACCCAACATAGAAAGTATCATATTTATCTGCCTTTTTTATTAGAGTCCTAGTATCAACAATATCAACTCTAGATGTATTTATAAATGTTGCTGTCGGTTTCATCAATTCTATTTTATCTTTTGAAATAAGATATTTTGTTTCATCAGTTAATGGAAGACTAATATTGATAATGTCACTTTCTTTAAGAATTTCATCTAGCGATTTAAAGACTACACCATATTCCAATAAATCTTTATGATTATCAGGATTCCTAGTATAGCAAGATATTTGCATGTTAAATACTTTTGCTATTTTAATAACTTCTTTGGTTATATTTCCAGCACCAATTAATCCTAATTTTTTATTTGATATATCTTCTGGTCTTTCGTGTAAATTTTTCTTATGACCTTTTTGTTGTAATACTAAATTATTAGATTCATAAATTCTTTTATTAAGTCCTAGTATTAAAGAAAAAATATGTTCTGCTACTGAAATAGTATTTGCGTCCTTAATATTAATAACTTGAACTAACTCAGACTCTCTTACTTCCCTATCAATATGATCCAAACCAATAGATAGAGTTGCTATAATTTTGTGAGAGCCTATATGTTCTAAAATATCTTTTGTAACTGTGGTTTTTACCCCAATAATTAAGATATCATATTCTTGTAATAAAACTATTAATTCTTCTGTATTGGGTACATTATCAGAACCATTTATTGTTAATTGAATGTTATTATTTTCTAGAAAAGTTATTGCATCTTGACTTAAATCTGAGATTACAGAAAAAGCTTTTTTCATTTATATTTCCTCCCTTAATATTTCGACATATTTATCTCTTCCTCCCCAACCTATTACTGAATAGAGATTATTTATATCTTTTAGTTCATTGATAATATAGATAACAATATTTTCTACAGTAGCTCTATTTTCTATTAAATCATCTATATATGTTTTATCTAGTCTACTTATAACTAAATCAATTTTAGGATTAATTTCATGGAAGTTTAAATTACCAACTATATTATTAACTAATTTATCTACAAAATTTATTTCAATTCTAAATGTATGTCCATGAATATGTTTTCCATGAGCAGAATCAATATTCCTAATTACACAATGTCTTGCCATTCTTATTCACCTCTTTTTTTTAAAACTTCAATAGCTTTATCTCTATGTAATTCTTTCACTATCTCTATTTTATTTTTATTTCCGGACAATAATTGTCATTACTATCTTGCAAAGTAGCAGCATATACTACTTTATCAAATTCTTCATATAATATTGCTCCCATACACATCATACAAGGTTCACAAGATACATACATTGTTGCACCTTTTAAATCACCATAAAGATTCTTATTTTTAGAAGCACTTTCTATTGCTTCTAATTCAGCATGACAGTACATACTAGTTTCCATCAAAGTTTTATCATCACTTCTACCAATTATTTTCCCTTCTTGAACAACAATAGCACCATAAGGGTATTTAGCATTTTTACTAATTTCTATTGCTACATCAATATATTGTTCATCAGTCATTATCATCACTTCCTTTATCTATAACAAGCCATTTTCCTTTTTTATCCGAACCAATTCTTTCTATATAATTTTCATCTACTAAATATTTGTGACTAATTTAATTATACATCATTTCCTAGTAAATTTCCTAGTAAATTTCCTAATAAATTTCCTAATAAATTTTCATAATTAGTAATAAGTAGTATACTTGATTTATAAATGCTATTAAACTTTTTTATTGTATTTTTTCATGTATAATTCTTTAAATTAGTCATTTTTCATTCATTCAAATTTATTCTAGAGGAGATTGCTGTTTTGAAATTCATTTTAAACCTTTCAACTTATTAAATCCTATTTTCTTTAGAAAATGTAAGAGAAAGACTTGTTGTTCATGCAAAAATAAAATAGGAATTTTCTCCTATTTTTTTATGTTTTTAAGTAAATTTTCTAAGAAAAATAAATTCAATTTTTATATTCTTATCACTCTATTTTAATAAATAGGCTTCATTTTTTTCTTACTTTAATTACATCCTCTTTTTGGATATGTCCAATCAGAAGAGAAGAAGTTTCATCATGATTTTTAAAATGATTTTCTACTCTTTTTTCATCAAAATTTGCATAACAATATCTACAAAAGTGTTTGCACGAATTATAAACACCAATATCAACCATCTCTACACAGTTACATTTTTTCTCTTTTCTCGCCTTCCATGTTCTATATGTTTTCCCTGTTAGTTGATAAGCAAGTTCGTGAGAAATACAAGCTCCCTTTGTAAAGCCATATTCTACTAAATTTTTATCTTCAAAACATGTCTGCACTGTCATTCCATACTTCTTCGCACTTACACTAAAAGAAAGTCCAATCTCTTTATACATTTCTTCTGTCATTTCTTTAAAATCTAATATATTCTTATTTTTTCGTACATTTTTATAATCATCTAAGAAAGAAACAATAATCGTCTCTACATACCCCTGTAATAAAGAACACATTCGCTCAAATGCTTTTTTATGATAAGAGACACTATATGTATTACTTATAAAAATGGGGTCATAACGAACAAATACATGATCTATACCAACAAGGTTGGATATCTTTTTTATGCCCTCAATGATAAGTCCTTTGGGAGGAACATTGGGTTCAATATCTTTTTTATAAGGAGTTAAAGTCACCTGAAATAAAATGGGTTTATCAATCATGTGCAAATGGCTTAAAATAGGAAGTGGGTTTTTTGTACAAAATAAAATAGCATCAACATCTTCAAAATAAATGCGACTGACTAATGTAGGATTAAAAGGATTCCTAACATCAACAAATCCCTCTTGGTATCGATTTAAAAACCATTTCGAATAGAAAGCAACAATATCTGTTCTACCACTTACATTTAGTATCATAATTTCCCTTACTTTCTTTTAGCCATCATGCAAAAAAGAAGGACATTATTCAATGTCTCCCCCTACACTTTGTGTATTACAAAAATTATCTACTTCATATTTCCATTTATTGTTTCCTTGTTTTGTAATCGTTATATTTAAACTTGATTCTATCTTTTGTTTATTTTTAGGATTCTCTAAATCCTCCTTAATATAGCCACCCGCTTGCAAATCACCTAATGTAATCGTTATAGACTCGCCTTCTATACTGGGTAATTCAAGCATGTGGTCACTTCCATAAAGTCTAGCCGCTTCCTGGATATTTTTTAGTTGATCTTCACACAAGTTCGACTTTGTTTCTCCTAATGTTTTTGTAACAGCAGGAATCGTAATTGCAGCAACTAATCCTAAAATAACAATAACAGCTAATAATTCAGCTAATGTAAAACCTTTATTTTTCATATGGTCACCTCTATGTTACTAGTATAACAAACTTTTTTTAAAATGAAAAGAAAAAAGCTTATTTTTTCTTTGGATTTACAGTTACAAAGGAATAATTTGTAAAGTCTAATGTTTGAACGACCTTCAAGAAATCCTCATAATTTAACTTCTTATAATTCTCTAAAAGGTCAACTTCTACATTCCCTAAACTAATAATATCTCCTAAAACTTTTTGATTCATAGAATAAATATTTTCAGATGTATAAATACAAGTTGCAATCATTCCCCGTTTCTTTAGTTCAAATTCTCTCTTTTCTATTTTTTTATTCTTTACTTCTTCTAAAATTCGTTCCTTTAAAGAAATTGTATTTTTACTATCCCCTTCTAAGATTAAAAGCAAGATATCATCAGTTGCATATAGACTATAATCCATATCTGAAGTGGTTAGTTCCTCTTGTTTTGCATTCTCTAAGAAAAGAGATACAGAACCAAATTTTAAATTTGCATAAATGGCAACATATCTACGAATGGTTGCTTCATCTAATTTCAATTCTTTCTCTAATTTCCTTAAGTCAAATTTGAAACCCATTGTAAGTTTTGGCACTGTAATATTCATTTCTATATAGTCTTCCTTTTTTAAAACAGTAACAGGCTCATCATACGGTTTTAAAATAGGCTTTTTAAATTCCTTAAATGTTTTCTTTTCTTGATTCTTTCGAATCAATTCAATTGTTTTTTCTGGGTCTACATTTCCTGTTACAATTACAAACATATTGCCTGGATGATAAAAGGTTTCATAACAAGTATATAAGTCTTCCTTTGTAATGGATTGAACGCTTTCTTTTGAACCAATAACACGTATTCTTGATGGGTCGCATACAAACATATTCTCCATTAAATGAAAATAGCCTATCGAATAAGGATTATCTGCTGTCATATCGATTTCTTGTTCAATAATATGTTTTTCTTTTTCCACATTTTCATCTGTAAAGTAAGGCTGTTGCACATAATCTAAAAGTAAATTTATATTTTCATCAAAATGAGAAGAACCATCAAATAGATAACATGTTTTATAAGAAGATGTATTCGCATTACAAGAAACACCATTTTTAGAAAATAGACTCATCACATCTTCCCCAGATTCTTGTTCAAACATTTTATGTTCTAGAAAGTGAGCAATTCCAGGAGGAACAGATACCATTTCCTCTTTTCCACTTGGAATAAAATCGATATCATGTCCACCAAACTTAGTTGTGAATGTAGCATAAATTCCTTTACTACTTTCTTTTGGAATGACATAAATAGATAATCCGTTTGCAAGAGTTTCTTCATAAAGGATTAAATCCAGTCCTTTTATTTCTAATTTATTCATTTGCATCATTTCCTTCCAAAAGATAAATCACATCTAATTTTACTTTTTGCGCTAAAGCGACAACCATATCCTTTGTAACTGTAGATATAGCTTCTATTCTCTCCTCTAACAAACCAGAATGTAGATACACATGTGATTCATAGAGACTTAAGATAGAACCATCACTATCTACTGTCTCTTCATAACTGGTTTTATAATTTAATTTTACTTTTTCAAGTTCTTCGTGAGAAAAATCCCCTTCACGCATCTTTTGAATACTTTCCTGAATTAATGAAACTGTTTTTTCATAATCCTTAGCCTCAATTCCTGCACTCACAGTAAGCATATCATAAAGAGGTGCACATGTAGAATGTATATCATAACAAAGAGAATTTTCTTCTCTCACTGTTTTAAATAATAAAGAATCACTAGAACTACCTAACAGAAAATTATAGACTCTAAGTACATAGTTTCTCTCAAATGAAGTCATATTTTCTATAAAATATCCCATTTTTAATTTGCTTTGTTTAAAAGGACTCGCTTCCTTTTCTACGATTGCTTCTCCCTTTGGATACGCCAAAAAGTGATTTATTTCTTCTTTCACACTTGTGCGTTTTAAGAAATAAGCATCAAATAATGGTTCTAATTCCTCTTTTGTAATATCCCCTATTACAAAAATATCTAACTTATCATTTTCTATCATCTCTTTATAAACTTGATAAAGTTCTTTTTCATTTAAAGAAATAAGTGTATCCATATCTCCACTTCTATCAAAAGAAAGTGGTGTTTTCCTTCCTCTTAAGGTATCAAGTTTCCATGATGCATATCGATTGGGATCATCATTTTTTCCTTCTAAAAATTCTAAATAATTTCTCTTTTCTAATGTAAACACACCCGAATTAAATTTTTGATCATCAATATCTGGTTGCATTAACGTATCTAAGAAAAATTCTAGCGATTCCTTATTCATTCCCTTTTCTGTATATTTTTCATGAATAAATTTTAAATCTGCCATAAAAACGAGTGCATTTCCCGATGTATAAGAAGTTGCTCCACAACCTAATTGATATAATTCTTCTTTTCGCATAACAAATTCTCTTCGTTTTGGATATTTTTTACTAGAAACGGATAGAATTCCTGCTAACAACTCCCGTTTTGTAATTAAATCTTCCCTCACCAATGTTCTAAAATTCGCACGTAATGTAATGGTTTTAAATTTATCCGTTTGAATTAAATGGAGTGTATATCCGTTCTTTTCTGTTTTTGTGTAATTCATACTTTCACCTCTTTATTAGTATACAACTTCTAGCTGAAATATTCCTTTTATAATTTTAAACTTGCTTCAAGAACGAGTTCAATCATTGCTGTAAATGATGTTTCTCTTTCTTTACTTGTTGTTTCTTCCTTGGTAATAAAACTATCAGAAATAGTTAAAACACAAGTCGCTTTTTTTCCTAAACTATTGGCGTTATGGAAAAGGGCGAATGACTCCATTTCAACAGCCATGCAACCATAATTTTGTCTTAATTTTTCATATTCATTTTTTTCTTTATAAAAAACATCACTACTATGCACTGTTCCTACAGATAGCTTTTGCCCTACTTCTTTTGCGGTTTCTTTTAAAATGGTATTTAATTCAGTTGAAGAAGATAAAATATCTTCTGTACACCCATTCTGCACTTTTGCATAACTTGATTCAGAATAGGCTTTTTCAACTAACAAAAGATCAAATACATGTAATTCTTCTGTGTAAGAACCAGCACTTCCAATACGAATAATCGTATCAACATCGTAAAATTTATATAATTCATAAGAATAAATTCCCATACTAGGCATTCCCATTCCTGATGCCATCACAGTTACTCTTTTTCCTTTATAAAATCCTGTATAGGCATATATTCCTCTTACTTGGTTAACAAGGGTGTAATCCTCCAAATAGGTCTCAGCAATAAATTTTGCTCGCATTGGATCTCCTGGCATGAAAACAATATTTGCAATTTCTTCTTTTTTTGCTTCTATATGTGGTGTCATATAATCCTCCATTCTTTATTTATTATAATATAATTTTTTTAAAAATACAGAAAATAGAATTATTCCTTTTCAAATTGGCGCAAAATTGTGGTAAAACAAGATGGCAATTCTACTTCAAAATGCATCTCTTCCCCTGTCCTTGGATGAATAAATCCTATCTCTTTGGCATGTAAACATTGCCCTGTATCATCAATTAGTTTTCGTTTTCCATATACAGGATCATTGACTACAGGATGTCCTATATAATTCATATGTACACGAATCTGGTGTGTTCTTCCTGTTTCTAAAACAACCTCAATTAAAGTTGCATTCTTAAATCGTTTTAAAACCCGAAGATGGGTAATTGCTTTTTTAGCATTTATATCGGTTACTGCCATTTTTTTACGATCTTTTGTATCTCGCCCAATAGGAGCATCTATTAAAGCAGTATCTTCTTTAATAACACCCCAAACAAGGGCAATATATTTTCTTTTTGTTGTTTTTTCCTCTAATTGTTTTGCTAAAGAAAGATGGGCTTTATCGTTTTTGGCAACCATTAAAAGACCTGTTGTATCAGCATCAATTCTATGAACAATTCCTGGACGAAATTCCCCACCCACTTGGCTTAAGCTTTTTGAATGGTACAAAAGTCCATTTACAAGGGTATTGGTATAATTTCCAGGTGCTGGATGAACAACCATTTTATTTGGCTTATTTACAACAATCACATCTTCATCTTCATAAATAATTTCTAAATTTAAATCAATAGGTTCTAATGATAAGGCTTTTTCTTCAAGAACAGGTAAAGTAATTTGATCACCTTTTTTTAATAAGTAGCTTTTTTTTACAGGTTTTTCATTTACTAAGATTTTTTCTTCTTTAAAAGCACTTTCTAACTTACTTCTTGTATATTCGGTTTCTTCTTTTAAATAAATATCAATTCGTATTTGTTCATCACTCTCATATATCATGTGTATCACCTTCTTTAAAGATTTTAATGATTAAAACAGTTCCTGCTAAAACAATAAAAATATCAGCTACATTAAATACAGGAAAATCATACTGAAAAATGGTAAAATCAAAAAAATCAATCACATAGTTTAAACGAATTCTGTCGATTAGGTTTCCAAAAATGCCACCTAATAATCCCCCATAAATGAGAATGTCTAGTTTACTTAATGTTTCTTTTTTATACAAGTACAAAAAGAAGAAAACAAGTACAGTGAATGTCATAACAATGAGTAAAATTTGGTTTCCCATTAGAATTGACCAGGCGGCACCTGTATTTTTAACATAAGTGAGCTTAAAAAAATTGGGAATTATAGAAAGTGAGCTACCATAAGGAATACGATTTACAACCAGTGCTTTTGTTATTTGATCAATAAAAAGCAATAAAATGACTAAAACAAACAGCTGAAGTAAATTTTTCTTTTTCATAATAAATACCACCTATATACATTGTATCAAATTGAGATAATGAAATCTATATAATCAAAAAAAAGAATGGAAATTTTTGTTAATCTAAAGAAAAACCTTTATTTGTGTAGGAATATAAGAATTTTTACCGAAAGAATGTTTTTTTGTATAAAACTAAAAAAAGGACAGAATATCCCTATCTAAAAATGGTATTTTTTTAAATTTTACACAATTATCTTGTATTACAAGCAATATCTTAACTGATTTATTACTATGTAGTTCTTGTTCAAATGTCCTAGTTATCATACTCCATGTCATATCTATTTTTTTTAGCCTTACTTTTACATATAGCTCTAATAAATTAAATGTCAAAAATATTATTTGAACTATATAATTGATTGCAATATATTCTCTTATGTAAACATATTACACTCTCTTCTAGGACATTCATCTATAATCACTACTGAAATATACTCAATACCTGATACAAGAAAGCAAAGTAATTTTAGAAGATGCCAGAAATAAAAGTTAAAACAAATATTCGGATAATAGATAATAAAAGAAAAACGCTTGATAATTGGTTAAAAAGTAACATAAAATCTACATAATATAGAACGTAACATAAACTAAAAAGATCACTGTAAACTATTTCAGTAATCCTTTTTAGTTCTTATTTATTCTCCTACTATATAAGGGGAATCTGCTGTTCCATCTCCCGATGTAATTACTACATCTGAACGTAATACTACTATTGGACGAATTCTCATATCAAACGTCAGCCGACTAACTTCGACGTTCCACGTATTATACTTACAATATCTATTAGAAGTATCATTGCACCATCCCACCATATACACCATGGGCACACTTCCCGAATAAGCAGCACGAGATGCTAAGTAGTATATGCCAGCAGTACTCGATCCAATATGTGGAGCTGCTATTCCACCTAGTGCATTCTGTACTAAAGTAACATCCGTCTCATAACCTGTATCTGGAGTCCCTGTATAAACTGCTCCTGGCTTCACACTAATGTCTGATTCTATTAAATACTCTTTTGCTATTTTACTATCATACCCCATAGCGCGTGACCCCAATGTAATATTTTCTGTTTCATATCCCTTAGCAATTTTATTTAATACTCCAATATAACTTTTATAAATCATGTCATTTTCCTTAAAATTCACAGGATCTGAAGTAAAAACTGCTACTAAATCCACCGTCCCATCTTCATTCTTCCGTATCACTCTCCATAGGGTATTACGGCTTGGATCTATTGTTTGATCTGAATCGTATCCTGTATCTTCTTTTGATAATGTGTATGATGTCTTATTAGGAGTATATTTTATATACTCTCCTAAATGTAATAAAACACTAAGTTTCTGAACATTTTTTGCTCTTGTACCTACTATTTTCTCTCCATTCACCCAGGCAATTTTACCAACATCTATATTTTCTTTTGTAGCATTCCCTGGAGTCTGACTTGCAAGAGTGGGAATGGTAAGTGTTCCTGTGATTTGTTTTCCTCCAACTAATGCTGTTCTTCCTTTTAATATTTGAGAAGCTGTTGCATTTCCATAATTTGCCTTATTATATAAATCATCTAATGCATTTTGGACAGTTACTTGATTATTTTTATTGTAGCTAACTCCATTGGATGGCGGACTCATACTTGTTGCATTTATACTTAGTGTTGCTATAATCATACATAATAAGAATAACTCGATTCCAATAATTACTCTATGTTTTTT
>CAPHZB010000021.1 GCA_948629335.1 uncultured Bacilli bacterium | reverse complement strand
TTTGGCCAGTTGGTGAAGTGGCTTAACACACTGCCCTTTCACGGCAGCATTCACGAGTTCGAATCTCGTACTGGTCACCAAAATGTAGTTAACCCGAACTTTTTGTTTGAGAGTAATAAATTGCTAACTAGAAATAGTTAGTTTTTTGTTTAAAAGAAAGTAAGAGTGATTATATATGACAATAAAAACTAAACAACTTATAATAAGAATTAAAAAAGAAAGTAGATATGATCTTTAGGTTTGCTTGTAAATTTTGTTGGGCGGCTAGTAGTATTGTCTTGTATCATTATAGGTAATTTGTTTTTGAATAAAAAAAATAAGATAACTAAATATTTAAAGAAGCCATCCTTCTCAATTTATATTTTACACCAAACAATTTTAGTAATAGTTGGATACTATAGTTTAGTGATGATAGATACTATTTTTTTACAACTATTTATGATTATTTTTGGAAGTTTTATAATAAATGTATTAATTTATGCAATTATTAGTAGAATTCCTGTTTTGAAAAAAATGATAGGCTACTATTAAATTACAATTTGTATAGTAGTAAACCTTAGGTATGTGTAATGTTTTTATCTTAAATAGTATGATTTTTTAGAAAGGAGAAAAATATGGATCAAATGAAAATTGGTAAATTTATTTCAAAATCAAGAAAATCAAAAGAAATTACACAAGAACAACTTGCAGAAAAATTAGGGGTTAGTAAAAATGCCGTTAGTAAATGGGAAAGAGGTTTAAATCTTCCAGATGCTTCAATTATGCAAGACCTTTGTAATACTTTGGAAATATCATTAAACGAATTATTCGCAGGAGAGTATCTAAAAGAGAAAGATGTAAAGAATCAATCAGAAAAGAATATTTTAGAAATTCTAAAATTTAACGATGATAAAAGTAAAAAGTATAGACTTTTTTTACTTTTTATTTCATTGTTGCTTATTATTTCATTTGTTATATTAGGAAGAGAATTCCTAGTTAAATGCGGTTATATTTTGGATAGTGATTTAAAATATTCACAAATATATATAAATGGCGATGGAAATATTAAAGGAAATGTTGATGTGAATAAGTTTGGAAAGATAAATATTGATTTTGATATAGGAGCAAATAAATATGGCTATGCAGTCTTTAAAAATCCAAATAAAGCCTTAAAACGATTAAAGAAGGATTACTCTAAAGGAATCAAATTAATACAAAAAGAATTTAATCTCTTACCTTTAAATAATTTTACTTATAAAGATTATAAAACTTATGGTTGGCAAGTTACTACAGGTACAGATGAAGAAAGACAACAAGCTAGATTTGTATCTTCTTTTATGGATATTTACGAAAATAGTTTTAGTCGATAATTTTATAGAGCAATTTGATTATAAATTTTTTAAATTTTTGCTTTTGACAAGAACTTAAAAATATGATATTATGAATGCATCAAGGAAACTTGCATAAACTAAAAAAGGAAATACTTAACTTTGCATTGTTAAGTACTTGCCCTAAATATTTGGTTCAGTACTTAATCTAATTGCAGATTGAGTACTATTTTTTATACATAAAATCATTAAAGAGACTATTAATAAAATGATAATTACTATTAGAAATGAGATTAACAAATCTTTTTTCTTCATAATATCAAGCCTCCTTCCCATAAGAAGTTGGCAAATACTCAACAGTTTAGTATTTCCTAATAAAAATTATACTATATATGGTAAAAACAAGCGAACAAGTTAAATTTTAGGAAACAAAATTTTCTAAGTCATGCTATACTTATATTAGTTAGTGATTATTACTACCTATTATTGCTTTTGAGAAAAGTTATTCGCCTTCTTCATCACAGGCACCAAAATGTAGTTAACACGAAATATTCGAGTAGTAATAAAAGACGACCGATAAAGAGTCGTTTTTACTTTATGTAAATAAGGTTACCCTCATACAATACCATTTCTAAAAAATTACACTAGTGGTATTTAAATTTTTCCCGACTTTAAAAATTTGACAATCAAGTAGAAACATGCTAGTATATGAAGCATTAAAGGGGGATTTACTGATGAAAGCTTATTCAATAAGTGATGAAGAAAGAGAAAACTTTATTCTAAGATTTGAAGAGAAAGGAGATCATCTTTTAGTTTATTATGCAGATTACAAAGCCATTCCTGTTGATAATAGCCAAAAACAGAAAATAATAAAAAAATGGAACAGCAAGTGAGAAATTCCTATGCATATGAAAAGGAACAACAAAAAAAGCATACGGAACTCTCTAATAAAATATCCTTAAAATACAATATCATAACAGTGACCTCAACATTTATATTTGGGATGACCTTACTAATGGTATTTGGCATATTTACCACTTCTGTAATAGAAATACCACTCATGCTTTCCTTAGCCGTAGGAGTAATCGATTGTACTATTCTTAAATCTGTAACTTCTGATGAAAAATCTTTACAAACAATTTATGCAAGCCTAGAAGATATTCAAAAGAATAGATTGGTATTAGAAAACCAAGATCAATTAAATAAGGTTTTAACGAAAAGTGATAAAAAAAGTTCTGAAGATACAAATAAAAACTCTATTACCTTAAACAGTATTGATACTATGAGTTATAAGGAGCTAAGAGATTTTCTTATCTTTTTACAACAACATGAAAAAGGACAAAACTATATAGAACCTAACGCTATAGATGAAGAAAAACAATATATAAAAAAGTGAGGCCTTTATAATTAAAAACGACTTTAAAAAAGTCGCTTTTTTATATTAATAATATCTTTCTTTTTGATATACCTTTTTTAATTCTTCTACTGTAGAAACACTATATTTCTTACTTTCATCTAATAAAATATCTCCCAAAGAAACAATATCTGTATCTAATAAATCATAAATAAATGGAAAATCAATAGATAACATTTCTATTTCTGTTCCCTCTTTATTTAACCAAAGTAGCGCTTTCTTTAAAGTATCATTCATATGAACATAATTTATTCTTTTTAAGTCCCTATCCTCACTAAAATAGAACAATCCTGTATCAATCACGCCTACCTCATTTGTATTCTTGTTGTATAAAATATGGTCCACTTTCATATCATGTATTCCAATTTTTTCTTCTGTAAGAGAATCTACGCCTTGATATATCTTTTGCAACTCTAAAACCAACCTTTTAATTTCTATACATTGCGCATGAGTAAAAAAGGATGCATCTTCAAATAAATCCTCTAAACATCCAGAAAACTTTCCTTCTTCATCATAAATTAAATCCTGAGGAAGGTAAAAACTTTCTACCTTTAACGTTGTTTGCTTTTTATACATCTCTTCACTTGGAACAGGTAAATTTTTACGCCTATAACTTTTGAATATTTTCGCACACATAACCTTAGTAGAATAATTCTTACATAAATGTATATTCGCTTCTTCTCCCTTATTAAATACTTTCTCATCAAGAAGTAGCTCTTTCCCATTTGCATAATACTTTTTCACAAAATTCCCCCTTTTTTGCTAGTTATCATAGCACAGGATTCCTCTTTTGTCAAAATAAACCAAGAAAAAAGAAGTCTATCTTATTTTGATATGCACTTCTCTTAATTGTTGTTCAGATACCTCACTAGGACAACCCATCATAAAGTCTTGCCCTGAGGTACTCATTGGAAAGGCTTGTACTTCTCTTAAATTATCTTCTCCAAGTAAAAGCATTAACATTCGGTCAATCCCAGGTGCCATTCCTGCATGAGGGGGTGCCCCATATTTAAATGCTTCATAAAGAGATTTAAACTTTGTCTCTACCTCTTCTTTTGTATAACCAACTACTTCAAATCCTTTTTCTAAAGAAGCAAGATCATGGTTACGAACAGCGCCACTTGCCATTTCATACCCATTACATACAAAATCATATTGATAAGCTAAAATGGTAGAAATATCCTTTTCATATGCCTTAATTCCTTCCTGTGGCATAGAAAATGGATTATGGCAAAAATCAAATTTTCCTTCTTCTTCATTATACTCAAACATTGGAAAATCGTTTACAATACAAAATTCAAATTTATTCTCATCAATTAAATTTAATTTACGCCCTAATTCTGAACGAATCATCCCTGCATATTTAGAGGCAACCTGTTCTTTTTTATCGGCAATAAAGAAGAGAACACTATTTTTTTCAAGTCCCACTTTAGAAATTAAATTCTTTCTATCTTCTTCTGTTAAAAACTTATCGATTGGTCCTTTAAAAGAAAAATCCTCTAAAACTGTAATATAACCAATACCAGGCATTCCAATAGAAGATGCATAGTTGACGATTTCGTTATACCAAGCATTCGATTTATCAGCAATATTATCTACCTTGATTGCCCGAACTGTTGCTCCCTTAAATGGTTTAAAGCTACTTTCTTTAAATTCCTCACTAATATCTACAATAACAAGAGGATTTCTTAAATCTGGTTTATCTGTTCCATAACATAACATAGCATCTTTATATGAAATTCGTCTAAATGGTCTCGCACTAATTTCTTTATCAGAAAAATGTTTAAATGTATCGTAGAAAATTTCTTCTCCAATCGCATAAATATCTTCTTCTGTTACAAAAGCAGCCTCAAAATCTAATTGGTAAAACTCTAAAGTCCGGTCCGCCCTTGAATCTTCATCTCTGAAACATGGTGCAATTTGATAATATTTATCAAATCCCCCTACCATTAACAATTCTTTAAATATTTGAGGTGCTTGTGGTAATGCATAAAATTTGCCATGAAATTTACGTGATGGAATCAGAAAATCTCTTGCTCCTTCTGGAGAGGATGCCGTAATAATAGGCGTTTGTACTTCTGTAAAGCCTAAGGAGTCCATCTTTCCTCGTAAATATTTAAGAAGTTCAGCGCGAAAACAAATAGCATCGTGTACTTTTTTATTTCTTAAATCTAAGTAGCGATACTTTAAACGTACATCTTCACTAACTTCCTTTGATGTTTTAATCTCAAATGGTAAAACATGTAAAGACTCTCCTAAGACTTCTAAATGATTCACAAGAACTTCAATCGTTCCTGTTTCTAATTTGGAATTATAGTCTTCTTCCTCTCGTTTTCGTACACTTCCTGTTACACAAATAGTAGATTCACGAGTAAGATTATGAAATAAAGTAGCATCATTTGATACAAGCTGAACAATTCCTGTTTCATCTCGTAAATCAACAAAGATTACCCCACCATGGTCACGAATATTTTCAATCCATCCAGATACAGTAACTTCTTCATCTAAATTTTCTTCCCTTACATTTCCACAATATATACTTCGATATTTGTTCTTTAGCACGTTATCATCTCCTAAAATTCACAGTTTTTTGGGGTTCTTGGATATGGAATTACATCACGAATATTATCCACACCTGTTAAGTAAATAAGTAATCGTTCAAATCCCATTCCAAATCCTGAATGGATACAACCACCATACCTTCTTAAATTCATATACCACTCTAATCCCTCTTGTTTCATATGAAGTTCTTCCATACGACTTTTTAATTTCTCATAGTCTTCTTCCCTTTGTGAACCACCCATTAATTCTCCAGAACCTGGAACTAAGAAGTCAACGGCAGCAACCGTTTTATTATCTGGATTTAATTTCATATAAAATGCTTTAATATCTTTTGGCCAATCTTTTACAAAAACAGGCGCTTTGAAATGTTCTTCGGTTAAATATTTCTCATGTTCTTTGGCAATGTCTTCTCCTTCTTTTGGAACAAACTCAAACTTCTTGTTTGCTTTCTTTAAAATAGCAATTGCTTCTTCATGCGTAATACGAACAGCTTTATTGTTTAATAAAATGGCAAGTTTATCCAACAATCCTTTTTCAACAAAAGAATCAAAGAACTGCATTTCATCTGGACACTTTTCTAATACAGTTTTTACAACATATTTAAGCATGTCTTCTTCAATATCCATAAGCTCCTCTAAATCACAAAAGGCAATTTCTGGTTCTATCATCCAAAATTCAGAGGCGTGGGTTTTCGTATTCGAATTTTCTGCACGAAAGGTTGGCCCAAACGTGTATGTTTTCTTATAAGCAAGTGCGAATGTTTCTACTTCTAATTGACCCGTTACCGTTAAACCTACTTTTTTACCAAAGAAATCTTCTTTATAATTGACTTCTCCATCAACTCGTGGAATGTTGTCTAAATCTAAGGTTGTTAATTTAAACATCTCTCCAGCGCCTTCTCCATCATTTGCTGTAATCAATGGTGTATGTACATAAACATATCCTCTTTCCTGAAAATATGTATGTATTGCATGTGCAGCTACACTTCTTACACGAAATACAGCCCCATATAAATTTGTTCTAGGACGTAAATAAGCAATTTCTCTTAAAAACTCTCTTGTATGACGTTTTGGTTGTAATGGATAATCTTCTGGGCAATCTCCTTCTTTTTTAATACTTTGTAAACGAATTTCATAAGGTTGTGAACCTTCTGACTTCACTAAAGTTCCTGTAACAGTCACTGCTGTTCCTACTGCGTACTTTGTAATTTCATCAAAATTAGGTAGAGTTGTATCGTAAACAATTTGTATGTTTTTAAAACAAGTTCCATCAGAAAAATCTAAAAAGCCAAACTCCTTTTGTTTTCTGTGATTTTTAATCCATCCTTGTAAAGTCACTTCTTTATCAATAAGTTCTTCTACTTTTTCATATAGTTCTCTTACATCCATATTATCTCTCCAATTCTTCTTTAATGAAATCCATTGCCATTTTTGGATTTGCCTTTCCACGCGTCTTTTTCATGACTTGTCCTACTAAAAAATCTACAATGTTGGTTCTTCCTCCCTTATATTGTTCTTTCGCTTCAGGATTTTCTTCAAATACCTCTTTAACTACTTTTAAAATTTCTTCATCATTTCCAATTTGACTAATGCCTTTTTCCTCAATGATTTTAAGAGGTTCTTTATCTTGAGCTAGAGAATCATAAAGGACTTCTTTAGCTTGTTTAGAGGAAATATTTCCTTTTTCTAATACTTGAATTAGATCAGCAAGCATCTTAGGGTTCACAAAAATATCTGTTATTTTTAATTCATACTTATTTATATGCCCTAAAATAATAGTCGTAATCCAATTGCAAGCACTTTTGGGACTCACTCCATAAGAAATGCATTCTTCATAGTATGCAGAGATTGCTTTTTCTTTAACCAAATTCGTTGCATCATAATTAGAAAGTCCATATTCTTGCATATACTTTTGTTTTCTCTCGAAAGCTAAAACAGGAATTTCTTTTCGAATTTCTTCTAACCAAGCTGGATCTAATTTTAATCTTGGAATATTTGGGTCAATAAAATATTTATAATCAATCGCATCTACTTTACTACGCATATAAATCGTTGTTCCTGATTCCTCATCCCATCTTCTTGTCTGTTGTTCCATCGTATCATAGGTGCCATTTTCTTTTAACTCCGTTTGTCTTTTGATTTCATAATTGATGGCATCCCGAACGCCACCAAAAGAGTTTACGTTCTTAATTTCGACTTTCGTACCCCAATTCTCTGGATTATCCTCATCTAAGGAAGCATCCATAATAGAAACATTGACATCACACCTAATCTGTCCCTTTTTACTATCTGCTTCAGAAATATCGGCGTATTGGTAATTTGTACGCATAGTTTCCAAAAAAGCCACAGCTTCCTCTGCACTTCTAAAATCAGGCTCGGTTACTAGCTCTAAAAGGGGAACGCCTGCTCGGTTATAATCAATTTTTGATACAGTCGTATAGTGGTCAGTACTTGCAGCATCTTCTTCTAGATGAATATTATTAATACGAACTGTCTTTAATTCCTCGTTACATTCGTAAACTAATTTCCCATAGCTTCCTATTGGCGCTGGTTTCGTTTCCTGTGTAATTTGGTATCCTTTTGGAAGGTCTGGATAATAGTAATTTTTTCTTTCAAAATAAAGATATTCTGGTTGAATACACGATAACATCATACTTGCCATTAATGCTTTTTTGACGGCTTCTTTATTGACAACAGGAAGTGTTCCTGGAAAAGCCATGTCAACAGGACGAACATTCGTATTTGGTGCATTATTATATCCATTTTTAGCGGATGAAAATACTTTTGTATTTGTCTTACTAATTTCACAGTGCATTTCTAGCCCAATTAATACTTTATATCCCACTATTTTGCCTCCTTTGCAATTTGATTTTTATAGTTCATTTTACTTTCTAGTGCATAAGCAATATTTAAAGCAGTACTATCATTATAGCAATTACTTGTAATATTACATGCTACTGGAAGCCCTTCGATAAATCCATTTGGAATAGTAATAGATGGAAAACCTCCAAAATTTCCTACCTGTAAATGTTCTTCTAGCACCTGTGTATTTTCATCTAACATTTCTTTAGAACCTTCTAGCTTTTTCGCTGGTCCGCTTCCAACAGGTAAAAGAACAGCGTCATATGTTTCATATAATTTTTTCCATGTATCGACAAGTAATCTTCGAACACGTTGCGCATTAAAGAAATAACGGTCCTTATTTTCTTTTTGAAGGACATAAGAACCAATCACAAATCTTCTCTTAATTAACGGAGAAAATCCTTTTGTACGATAATCCTTCATCATTTCAATGTAGTTTTTTCCCTCTCCACGTGGTCCAAAAATAAATCCTGTCAAATTCGACATATTGGATGTTGCTTCTGCACAAGAAATAACGACATAACAAGAAGCAATTGCATTGAGTAGTGTTTGATCCACATGTACTTCTTCAACAACCATTCCAAGTTCTTTAGCAAGTTCTATTGTCTTTTTGAAGTTCTCTAAATGTTTTCTTAATTCTTCATTCGCACTCGGATAATTTTCGATATCACAGATTTCCTTAATATAACATACCTTTTTTCCTTCTACATTTCCATCGATAGAGTCATATAAATGTATATGGCTAGAATCCCAAGAGGTCATATCATTTTTGTCAATTCCCTTCATCGCATCAACAACAATTGCTGCATCGAGTACATTACGTGTAAATACTCCACAATGATCTAAGGAAGACACATAGGCAAAAAGTCCATATCTTGAAATCATTCCATACGTTGGTTTATAACCTACAATTCCACAATAAGCTGCGGGTTTACGAATGGAGTCCCCTGAATCAGAAGCCGTCGCATATGGATATACCCCACTCGCAACAGCACAAGCAGAACCTGCACTAGAACCTGCACACATTCTAGATGTATCCCATGGATTTTTAACAACACCAGTATGTCCTGTTGTTCCTGTTCCGCCCATTCCTAACTCATCTAAAACAGTTTTATTTACCATAACAGCTCCTTGTTTATTTAAATTCTCAATCGCTGTTGCTGTAAAGAAAGGAACGTAATCCTTTAAGGTGTTTGATGAACCGGTTGATAAAATTCCTTTTGTTGAATAATTATCTTTTACACCATAAGGAATTCCAGAAAGCATTGTATTTATCTCTTCTACAGGTTTCGCATCCTCTAAAATCGTAACAAAAGCATTGCATTTTTCTTGTACCTCTTTTGCTCTTTCTGTTGCTTCTTCTATTAATTCTTTACTAGTTACTTCTTTTCTTTTTAAAGCTTCATGTATTTCTAAAATACTTTTATCTAAATAACGCATTATTCCACCACCTTTGGTACACTTACTTCATCCCCACTTGCATCATCACAATTTGCAAGTAAATCCTCGATAGGAACGGATTCTTCTACAATATCCTCTCTTAATACATAAGAGAAATCATCTAAGCAATAAGACATAGGTTCTACACTTGCAATGTTTGGAATCCTATTAATGACATCAATATTCTGATCGATAATTTCAAATTCATCTAAAACCATTTGTGTTTCTTTCTCTGTTAAGCCTATCATTAATTTATCAGCATAATCAGTTACCATTTCTTTTGTAAATTTTGACATATTTTCCTCCTAAAAATTAAAAAAATCAGTTAGAGTAAAGGGATGAGATTACCCATGGTGCCACCCTTTTTATCATAACTGATCACTTCACATTATAACGGTATAACCGGAATGATTTACTTTGATTCAATCATTCATTCCGTGGTGTTTTTCATACATTTTTCCTGTTAGCTCTCACCATTCTAACTCGCTTTTAGTTACATTTCTGTATTACTCTTCCACATCAACATTTTCATAAATTCCTTTTATATCATAGCAAGAAAATCTATTAAAGTCAATCTCATTTTTAAATTTTTTATTGTTCCATTTTTTGTCTTGTTCAAAATACCACTTCCTTCTAAAGTGTTTTAAAAGAATAAAAAATGTTATAACTATACTAACTAAAATAGATGTTTTCTGATATCCCCCCTTTTCCACTCATTCCAAGAATAACTATAATTATTCTTATCAAATGTTGATACATATTTTTTAAAAGATAAGAGCAACATTTTTATTTACAAGACATCAACTGCTTTATGAAATTCATTAAAAAATACATAGTAATTTTTTTATTTATTCTCTTACTAATGTAATTATAAATTATTTATATTCAAAAAATCATAATTGACATCTTCTAAATGAATTTGTATGAATGGAGTATTTACTATTTTTTCTTTTTTAGATAATTGATAACTAATTCAAATAAGGCAAATTCTCTACATATTTATACCCATCGCAACTTTAATTAAATCTCTATCTTTCCATCTTTTGAACTTTTCAAAATATTATAGTTTTCTCTATCATGACTTTCACCTCTTATATAAGGGATAAATTCTGAAATTATTTTTCAAAAACTATCATAACCTAATACTATTTAGAAAATGTAGTTATATTTTAATAGGTAGAAGAAATGCAATAAATGTATGTTACTTCTAATACTCTTCTACAATATCAAATGAAAAAGGTACATTTATATAGCAAAGAAAAAGAATGGTATATGCATCCTTTTTCTATTTAAAAATCACAATTGTATATTGCCTATTAAAAATTCTATGCCTCTTTTTGCTTCATATCTTCTATTTTATCACTAATATCTTCTTTAAAAAATTTAATTGTAGCAATAATAATTACCGCTAGTGGAAAGGAAATCATAATTCCAAAAATGCCTAATAATTTTCCCCCTACAAATACAGATAAAATAACGATTAATGGATGTACATTGTTGCTTTTTCCATACACAAGTGGATTAATAACGTATCCATCTACTAAAGATAAAATAGCAAATGTAATTACCGTTCGAATAAATAAAGCAGGGCTAATAACAAAGGCTGTTACAGCAGCCACAACATTGGTAATCATTCCACCAAAATAAGGAATTAGAACACCAATCATGGCAAGAACACCTAATAAAACTGCATTCGGATGTCCAATTACAAGGTAAGCAAGAGAATATTCTACAACAGTAATAAGCATAACTTTCATAATCCCCACTAAATAACTTTTCATTTCTTTATCTAAGATACGAACATATTGATATGCTCTTTTTGATTTTTTTCTTAATAATTTCTTTGTTTTCTTGCGTATATCATCCATATCAACTAAAAGATAAATAGCGGCTGAAAAAGCAATGACTCCTGTTGCTATATAATCCATGGATACATTAATTACCTTCGTCACACCATTTGTTGCATATTTTCCTACATTTTTAATAATATCGTTGAATGTAGTCATCAATGTATCTTGTAGATTTCCAAATTCAATATCACTATTCATTGAAAATTCCTTAACAAAGGTGATTAAGGTATTTACAAGACTTATGATTTGATCAAATAGTAATGGTACAACAATACCAATAATAAGGGCAACAATTCCTAACACAACAAATAATACAACACCAACTGCTACTGGTTTTGGTATTTTTTTATCCATTAAATATTTTAGGAAAGGATATAATGCGTACGCCACAACGAAGGCTAAGAAAAAAGGAAGCGCAATTTGTGAGATTTTTCCAACTACACCCATCCATAAATGCCCCGTATGGTATACCAAATAAATTACAAGGGCAATTAAGCCAACATTAATAAGTTTAAAATCTAATCTATCTTTTATCATTTTTTCCTACTTTCTAGTAAAATGGTCACTGGTCCATCATTCGTAATTACGAGCTTCATATTTTCTCTAAAAATACCTGTTTCCACTTTACAAACCTTTTTTAGCTCCTGATTAAAATAATCATACAAGGTAGAAGCCTCTTCCTGATTCATACTCTCTTTATAATAACTTGGTCTATTTCCATGTTTTGTATCCGCATAGAGTGTAAATTGTGAAACACTTAAAATACTTCCACCTACTTCTAAAATAGAACGATTCATAACCCCATTTTCATCATCAAAAATGCGTAAATGTACAACTTTATTGACTAATGAAAGGACATCTTCTTTCGTATCTTCTTTAGAAAAACCTACCAACAACACCATTCCACTTTCAATTTCGCCTACTACTTTTCCTCTTACCTCTACTTTAGAGGATAGACTTCTCTGCACAAGTACTCTCATTTCATACCTCTTTGTATCTCAAAAACATCAGGTAATGCTCGCACTTCATTTTCAAATTTGACAAGTTTTTCTTTATGTTCTGCAAGCACTGTTAAGTCAAGTAAATTATAGTCTGTATAAGATACTGTCTGCATATTTTGAACAGAAATTCCATTATTAGAGGCTACTTTTAAAATGGAAAGTAGAATATCATCTTTTTTCGCTGCTTGAATCCAAAGACCGCATGGATACTTATTTTTTGTTTCTGCATTCCAATAGACATCGATTACTCGTTCTTCCAAATCCTTTACATTGGGGCAACTACTTCTATGAACGGTGATTCCATCCCCTTTTGTAATATATCCTACAATGTCATCTCCTGGTATGGGTTTACAACAATAGGCCACATTTACCTTAATTTCATCAATACCAGGAACAAGAATATCTGATTTTACGCTTGGGGATGCTACTAAATGATTTTGTGTCTTTTTTAGAATAATTTCTTTCTTTACATCATTTTCATTTAAAAGATAACTTATAATAGAAGCAATTGTAATTTTATTATTTCCAATCGAAATATAAAGTTCTTCTAAACTATCAATCTTAAGATAAGAAAACAATCCTTTCAAATTTTCTTCTTTTAAGAAATCTGTAATACTTATTTTCTTCCTTCTTAGTTCCTCTTTTAAAAGATCTTCTCCCTTTTTTAAATAGACTTCCTTATCTACTTTATTAAAGAAAGCTCTAATTTTATTACGTGCTTGGTTTGTTTTAGCAATCATAAGCCACTCATAGTTTGGTCCTGTACTACTTTTATTTGTATTAATTTTTACAATATCATTATCTTTTAATTCATAATTAAGAGGAACAATGTTGTTATTTACTAATGCACCTACCATCTTATCTCCAATATCACTATGAACACGATAAGCAAAATCGATTGGAGTAGAACCTATTGGAAGTTCTACCACATCTCCATCTGGCGTAAATACGTACACATTTTCTTTAAAATAATCATTTTTTACAGAATTAACAAATTCTTCATCCGTAATTTCTTCCTTTTGTAGTTCAATTAAAGAACGATAAAATTGCAGTTTTTGTTCCATCACATTTTTCATCAGTTTACTTACATTATTAGCATTATTTTCTTTATAAGCCCAGTGGGAAGCAATCCCACGCTCTGCAACTTCATCCATTTCATATGTTCGAATTTGGATTTCATAAAGAAGTCCGTCTTCTCCAAAAACAGTTGTATGTAAAGATTGATACAAATTGGTCTTTGGCATAGCAATATAATCTTTAAATCGTTTTGGAAGTGGCTTATATTTCGCATGAATAATTCCAAGGACACGGTAACATTCCTCTTCTGTATTCACAAAAACACGAAGAGCTAGAATATCATAAATATCACTAAATTTCTTTCCCTTATCCAATTTTTTGTAAATGCCATAGATACTTTTGGATCTTCCCTTGATTTCATGCGTAATGTTGGCTTCATTCAAAATAGAAGAAACATGATCCATCATATTTTTTACTTCCCTATCTCTTTCTTCTTTCGAACGATTTAACTGTTCAACGATTGAAAAATAAGCATCGGGTTTTAAATATCGTAAGCAAAGGTCTTCTAATTCCCCTTTCATCTTACTCATTCCTAAACGATTAGCAATAGGAATTAAAATTTCTTGTGTTTCTAAAGCAATGGATTTTTGTTTTTCTATAGATAAGGCCCAAAGTGTTCGCATATTATGAAGACGACTAGCTAATTTCATAATGATAACACGTACATCTTCACATAATCCTACAAATATTTTCCTCTGCAAGCGAATTTTATCACTACTTGTCATATCAAAAGAAAGTCGATTAATACTTTGTAAACCTGCTACTAAGGAAACGACTTCCTTTGGAAATACATGTCCTAATTCCTCTTCAATTTCTTTAGCATTATCATAAACATCATGGAGTAAGGAGGCGCAAATCGTTTCTGTATCCGCCTTAATATCTGTTAAAATATAGGCCACTTGTAAAGGATGTTCAATAAAATCTTCGCCTGTTTTTCTCTTTTCCCCTAAATGATGTTCATAAGCATAATCATAGGCCTTTTTAATCAGCTCTAAATCTTCTGAACTTTGATTATATGTTTTTACTTTAGTAAGTAACTCCTCTATTGTTATTGTTTTTTGTTTATCCATTTTATGAATTAATCCCCTTTACTTTTAATTCTTCTTTCTCATCCATGTCATACCATTTCTTCTTTGGTGGTTTTCCAACACTTCTTCTTTCTAATCTTTCCCATATAAAGGTTGCAATGAATAAAGAAGAATAAGAACCAGCAACCAAGCCCGTCAACATAGCAATATTAAATGTTTGAATTTCACTACTTCCAAAAACAATTAATGCAAGGATGGGAATAAGGGTCGTAAGGGATGTAAATATATTTCTTGGAAGTGTCCCTGTAATACTTTCAGTAACAGTTTCTCCTAATTCTTGCTTGTCTTTAAAATTATTTTTATATTTATTTTTCTTTCTGTCGCGAATAGCATCAAAAACAACAATTGTATCATTAATAGAATATCCTAGAATAGATAAAATGGCAGCAATAAAGATGGTTGATACTTCAATCTGAAAGATACTAAAGACAAAAACAACGATAAGTGCATCATGTAATAGTGTAAGGATACTTGCTATGGCATAAGAGAATGTAAAACGAATAGAAATATAGATGACAATTCCTATAATAGCAAGAATAAGTGAGAATATGGCATTTTTCACTAAATCTTGTTTTACTCGATTTGAAACAACTCCAACATCAACAGATGCTTCATATTTTTCTTTAAAATAGTTGCCAATTGTAGCAATTTGTTCTTCTTCTAATATATTATCTATTACAATAGTATATGTTTCCTCATTTTCTTTTGTAAAGGATTCAAAATTATATTGCATTTCTGTAATATCTTGTTCTATTTTTTCTTTTGTTAGTTCTTTATCTGTCTTTAAAGTAACAGAGGTTCCCCCACTAAAATCAATTCCTAAGTTGAACTGATTCATGCATAAGAAAATAGATCCAACAACTAATAAAATGCAAGTAAATAATACAAATTTTGTTTTATGACGTGTCAAAATAGATAGTTTTTCTCTTCTACGTGTTCCTCCAATAAAAAATCCAATTTTATCATTAAAATGATTGCTTTCTACAAATTTTGTTGTAATATATCTGGTAAATCCAACCATAACAACCATAGTGACAAAAATGCTTATGATTAACATCGTTGCAAAACCCTTGATACTGCTTTCACCAAATATAAATAGAATGATTGCAGCAATAAATGTTGTTACGTTTGCATCAATGACTGTAAGTAGAGAATTCTTATTTCCAAGTCGGTAAGCCTCTTTTAGTGATTTTCCACCTCGAAGTTCATCTTTAATACGAGCAAAGTTAATCACATTGGAGTCAACAGCCATACCAATTCCTAAAATCATAGCAGCAATTCCTGGTAGGGTTAAAACCCCTCCAATAAGCCAGAACAATAGAAAACTTAAGAACGTATAAATGACTAAACTTAATGATGCAAGAAATCCTGCAAAACGATAAGTCAAAATCATTACAAATATAACAATTACCAGTCCAATAACTCCTGCTGTAAATGTTTTATTTAGTGATGACTCCCCAAATGATGCATCCACTGTTTTGGATGAAATTTCTGTTAGTTTTGTTGGGAGACTTCCTGAATTAATGTTACTAACAAGGGTTTTTACTTCATCTGATGTAAAATTTCCCTGAATAATAACATCTGATGAGAATGCTTCTCCAACACGAGCGGCTGATAAACATCTGCTTCCTTCACTTCCACACGCAATTGTCTCTTTACTATAAGAATCTACGCCTTCCTCAAAATCAATCCAAATCACAATCGTGTTATCCGTTCTTTGGCTAATTTCTTTTGTTACCTCATAAAATTTCGTTTTATCTTTTACCTGTAAAGATACAGCAGGTTTTCCCGTAGAATCCGTTCCCACTTTTGCACTTTTAATTACATCAGCCGTCATCAAAAGATTGTCTTCTGTATCACGAAAGGTTAAAGATGCAACTTGGCTTAAATTTTTTCGTGCCTCTTCTGGACTTTTAACACCTGCTAGTTGCACGCGAATGCGATTATCTCCCTCAATTTGAATAACAGGTTCGCTAACCCCATATTCATCAATTCTTCTTGCAATTGTCTTATAAGTACTATCGACCATATCTGAGGTAAGTTTCTCATCGGTTAAGCTATCCACTTCATAAAGAATTTCGAAACCTCCCTGTAAGTCAAGTCCAAATTTTAAATTTTTTGCGAGTATTGGTGTTAGTCCTGCAACAATTCCAAGGAATATTACTAAAATAAGCCAATACTTTATAATTCCTTTTTTTCTTTCTTGTTTTTTCTTCATGTTACCTCTCCTCTTCGTTGAAATAAATTGTTCTATTTCTCCTATTCAGCTTTTCTTTTAAATAACTATCGATTTGTTCCTCAGATGCTCCTAATACATCATTCACCATTTCATACAAAAGTAAGTTTCGTGCCCTTGCCCACTTCACTTCTTTTAAATAGTTCCAAATATCCTCTTCTTTAATGTAAGGATACCCATTTCTTCGCATTTCACGGCGTTTAGTGCGAAGAGCTGGCATAATTCTACGATACAAATCTTCTATGGTTTCAAACTCTAGGTCCATAAAAAGCCTCCTAACTTTAATAAAATAATATTTATTTCATACAATTATTATATATGAAATAAATTTTTTTTTAAAGATTTTAAAGGAGATTAAATGAAAAAAAGTAAATTTATTCAATCAACCATTATTTTAATGATAGGTGGTATGGTAACAAAGGTTCTTGGCATGCTCATTCGTATCATCACTTCTAGAACAATCGGAAAGACAGGAATGGGTATTTATAGTTTGTTATCCCCTACTTTTATGTTACTAATCACATTCGCCCAACTAGGATTTCCAGTTGCTATTTCTAAATTAGTGGCCGAAGATACAAAAAACAATAAAAAACTTGTTTTGGGACTTATTCCTATTAGTTTATTTTTGAATGCATGCATTCTCATCCTCCTATTTAACATAGCACCTTTCTTAAGCACATACCTTCTTCATGAAGAAAGATGTACATATGCCATTATTTGTATGGGATTTGTTCTTCCATTTATCTCTATTTCTTCCATTCTTAGAGGATACTTTTTTGGGAAGGAACGCGTACTTCCTCATGTTGTTTCAAATATTGTAGAAGATGTCGTTCGTATGTTTATTCTTATTCTTTTTCTCCCCCTATTTTTAAAAAGAAGTGTGGAGGCTGCAGTTTGTTTTTTAGTATTTTCAAACTTATTTTCTGAACTCGCCTCTATTTTCATTTTTTTAAGTTTACTTCCTAAAAAAGGAATTTTGCTTTCTGATTTTAAACCGAATCATAAAAATCTGAAGAGTATTTTTTCGCTTAGTATTCCATTAACTGGAAGTAGACTGATTGGTAATATTGGTTATTTTTTAGAACCCGTTATTTTAACCTCTGTTTTAACCCTAGTAGGTTATTCTAATTCATATATTGTTGATGAATATGGTATTATTAATGGCTTTGTTCTTCCTATTGTACTTCTCCCTTCTTTCTTTACAGGGGCAATATCACAAGCACTGCTTCCTGTTATCAGTAAATCTTACAGTAAAGGGGATAAAAAATATGCCCGATTTAAAGTAAAGCAAGCAATCTTTCTCTCTCTAACTATTGGCATTTTGTTTACAATTTTTTTAGAATGTTACCCAAATGCACTTTTACATTTTATGTACCACACAACAGAAGGAAGTACTTATCTTCGTGTTTTAGCCCCCTTTTGTCTTTTACATTATATTCAGGCCCCTATTTCCAGTAGTTTACAGGCCATTGGCAAGGCAAAAATAAGTATGAAGGCAACTGGAATTGGAACCACTTCAAGAATCATTTCTCTTATGCTCTTTTCTTTTCTTAAAATTGGTCTTTGGCCCATTGTGATTGCCAATATTATTAGTATGTTGTGTACAACAAGTTACGAAGTAAAAAAATTAAGGCAATGTTTAAAGTAGGATTAGCATATAGTTTTCTTATAAATAAACAAATAGAACTTCCTAACAGGCATAGGTATATGTATTACCAAAGATACTAAATATCTGGTTCTATTCTTTGGTGTACGCTAAAATTTGAGTCTTAAGAATGACTAATTCTTTATAACAATTGAAAGAAAAGTGTGATATCATTTTATTGGTGATGATTATGCATATCTCAACTACAATTAACGATTTAGAGATTCGAATTGATAAAAGAACAGAATTATTAGCAATCATTGAAATTTTAAGTGATTATGGAAAGAAATATCCTTTTCTTCTGGAAAAATACGGAAATAAAGATTATGTTACAGAAATAGAAGAGAAATTTAAGGAATTCAAAAACCATAAAGTCATACAAATTTTTAATGATTTAACACACTCCCTTCCTAGCTTTTGTTTTAGCACTCCAATTCAGCTTTTCCTGCAATTAAATGAAGATTTTTCTTTTTCCAATCTTTCAGATGATCTTTTTAGTAAGAAGCTGAATAGAGACTCCAAAGTGTTGGAATTACTTTCTACACTTGCTGATTTTGCTAAGGAGATAGAATTTGATACATACTACTTCCATAATGAATTTCGGTATAGAAGTTTTATTCACAATATCCAATCACAACTAATAGGACTAGATATTGTGCGATTTCTAAATAATTATTATGGTGTAACTGAACCCAAACATTTTATTGTAAATTTAATCCCATGGCGTACCTATGGTTGTTATGGAACACATCAGAATAATGATTTGTATACACACCTATGCTGTCACCATAAATCAAAGAAGGAAGATGAAATTTACCCAAGTAATGATCATATATTCAATTATTCTTCCTTTTTAGTACATGAATTTAGTCATAGTTTTATTAATCCATTAACTGATAAATATGCTCCTATTGAAAAATTTGAACCTCTTTTTAACGTTGTGCGGGAGAAATTACGAGAATTAGGTTATGGCTCTACTGATTCTATTTTAAAAGACCATATTGTTCGTGCTATAACACTTCGATATTTGCTTTTAGAAAGAAGTGACATTTACTATTATAATAAACAGTTAGAGATAGATGAGAATTGGGGATTTATATATGTTAGAGATATTATGGGTTTTCTATGTACTTATGAAGAAAACAGGAATGATTATCAAAATATGCATGATTTCTATCCTGTGCTAATACAAAATTTATTAACCAAGAAAGAAAAGCAATTATTGAAATGATTTAGGATAATTGAAATCAAAGTAACAAATATAAGTGAGTTGTTCGAAAATGCACAAATGGAGTAACTTTACCCTATGTCTAATATTAATGATTAATGACATTTTCTACAGATATCTTACATCATTAATAATAACATACCTTAATTTCGAATAGCTCTAATACCCATTTCACTATACAACATATTTGATATACAAAAAAATATTTATCTTGTTCATATTTACAGACTTATTAAGACTAGAGACTCCTTTTTTCAAAGGTATTTTGGGAAATGCATACTAGTTGAAAAACTGAAAATCTATCAGAAGTAGGTATTCACAGACAACTCTGAATTAATAATTTTTACAAAGATTTTATACATAAGGGGCAAATTGGCTGTAAATACTAACTTCCAATTCAGAAATTTAGTTGAAATTGCATAAAATATATGTCAATAGTTTTTGAAAATGTCTTAAAATTTTTTAAATATACGCGGGAAAAT
>CAPHZB010000020.1 GCA_948629335.1 uncultured Bacilli bacterium | reverse complement strand
CTTGACTTACTTCTATGAATTGACTTCTTTTTGCTCAGTTTTCAAAGATCATTTTCAGCATTTAAATGTTTTCGACATTTTTCTTGCTTGATATCTGCTCCCTTTTCCTCAAGAGCAATACTAATATATCAAATTAAAAGAATTGTGTCAACAAAAAAAATGCTTTTTTTTTAAATTTTACGTTTTTTTTCAAAATTCTTTATAATATATGAAAAAAAGCAGTCTTTGATACTACCTTTTGCTATTTTTTATCCATTTTTTTTAGTTCCTCATACTGCCTATAATATTCATAATTCTTTTCCTTATTAAAAATAGGGGATTTCTTCTTATATAATGTAATAAGTTCATCAAGTCCATTTTGAATCACTTTATCTAAATCATCTGAATAATTCATAATCCTCTTATGATACTGATATTCTAGCTTATCTAACACTTTATATTCTCCTGATGGGTAAATGCGTAAATCTAAATCATAATCTATATATTTTACAGTTCCCTCTTCAATAATATAAGGAGAGGCAATATTACAATAATAGGAAAATCCCTCTTTCTTCATCTGTGCAATGACATTATACCATCTATGCTTAAAGTAATACATGATAGCAGGTTCCTTTGTTTTCCAACTGATTCCTTCTGCTCTTGTTACAAGTGTCTTCTTATTCGCAAAAACAATATAATCCTTTTTGACATCTAAAACAATTGCCTCTTCCCAAGCCCTATGAACACTGCCATCATGTTTATAACATTGGATTTGATATTTATCTCCAATACAAATATTTTTCATGATTGTTCCTTCTTCCTATGAACATTATAACCTTTTTTTCTACATTTGAAAAGTTTCAAAACATATATTTGTCAAATATATCTATGCAAATGAAAAAGAAAAAGAATTTATTCTTTCTCCGTTAAGACTGTAATTGCTTTTTGTAGTTGTGTATCATTTTCATCATTTGGATTTTCAAAATAATTTTCATCTAAATCGACTTCATAATCTGGCTCAACACCTTTTTTATGAATCCAATTTCCTTTTGGCGTAAGCCACTTTTTCGTTGTAAATTTATATTCTGTTCCATCACTTAACGTAAGCAATTCTTGTACAGTTCCTTTTCCAAAGCTTGTAGTTCCAACTACTTTTGCTCCATATTGTTCTTTTAGTGTTGCTGCTAAAAGTTCAGAGGCAGAGGCACTTGCTCCATTTTGTAAAACAACAATTGGGTATTTTTTCGTTTCTGTTCCTGAGGAATAGAACTTTTCAACATGACCATCTTTTTCCGTTTGATAAATGATATTTGAAGAATCTAGGAATAGAGATACTATATTACTAGCAGTTGTTAAATGCCCACCTGTATTATATCGTACATCAATAATTAAAGAATCAATTCCTTCTTTTTCTAATCCTTCTAATTTTTCCTTAAATTGTTTATAGGATGCTGAAGAGAAAATATTTAAATAAAGATATCCTATCTTTTTTCCCTCTTTTTCAATCACTCTAGACGTTACAGAATTAATCGTTACCTTCTCACGGGTCACTTCTTTAGTCATTTCTTCTTCATTCCTCAAAAGAGTAATCGTAAATGTACTTTTTCCACTTGTCTTTACATAATCTGCTACAAAAGTTGAATCGCGATTTTCAAGGCTTTCCTCATCAATTTTTAATAATTGGTCTCCTGGCTCTAAACCTGCTCTATCCGCTGGTGAGTCCTCAAAAACAGTATAAATGTACGTCTTCCCATCCGTGGTGGTAACGACTTCAACACCAACACCCTCGTATTCTCCATTTAGACGAATATCAAAATTTTCTTGTTCACTATCACTAATTACATAACTATAATCATCTTCAAAGGTTGAAAGCATCCCTTCAATTGCTCCTTTAATTAAGTCATTTCCTGATATATCTGCAATATTATTTTTTAAGATATAGTTATAGTTTTCAATGAATTCTTCTAAATCAGAAGATAATTCCTTTTTATCTATCTTTTTTACTTGGTATCCAACAGATGCCCCCATTACAATTCCAATAAGACAGGTAATGATTAGTAAAATGATAACCTCTTTTAATTCAAATAAATTGGTTCCTTTTTCTTGTTTTTTTTGCTTCTTTTCTTTTCTTTGCTTTTTAACCTTGTCTACTTTTTCTGCTTTAGTGCCTTCTACTATCTTTTGTTTTTTCTTTTCTTTGACTTCTTTTTTTTCTTTTGGCTTTTTTTCCTGTTTTTCAAGTTTCATGTTCTTTTCTTTGTTCTCTTTCTTATCTGATTTTTCATTTTTTAACATTGTTTTCACCGTCCATATCCTTATTATACCATCACTTATTTTAAAAAAAAAGAAAAAAGAAACGTACTTTACGCTTCTTCTGACTCTTTTATCATTTTTACTAGTGCAATCGCAATATTATTGCTATCTTCTTCTACTTCTTTTATTTCTCCATTCTCAACAAAAAGAAGCGTCGTTCCTTTAAATACAAGGCTTTCTGGGTTGGAGTCTTCCTTTTTTGCTGTTTTATTAAATAGATTTCCTAAATCTACTGTATAAAATGGTTCATGTTTTGTTTCACCTACATAATTTTCGGCATACCTTTTTAGAATATCAGCGTAAGGATCTTCCCTTTCAATAACTAATACATAATATTTTTCATCTTTTTGTTTTAATATGGTTCCTACTAAAATCTCGTTATATTGTAATTCACTCGCATTTAAACCGTTGTCAAAAATAGAAGAATAATCTTTTCCTTTTAATAAAACAGAAATGGTATATACTAAAAGTAGTACAATGACAATTGCTAATACAAGAACACCAAATCTTCTTACTTCATCTTCAGAGGAATTAGTAGTTACGTTTATATTTTGTGGCTTCGTTTTATTCTTTTGTATTTTTTTCATCTGATTCATTTTATCACCCACAAACATTATAACATAAGTTAACAAAAAAAAATAGAAAATTTCTATTTTTCTATTGGAATAGTTGCCATAGAGGAAGCTACTTCGATTAATTCTTCTCTACTCATCACTTCTGAGGTTAAGTAATATTCTACACCTTCGCTTATCCAAGATACAGTTTGGTCTTCTACAATACCAATTGTATCTAGTAATAACGCTGGCTCTCCAAATGTTGTTATTGTTTCATAATCCTTTGTTACACCGACATTTTCTTGCACAAATGTGAATGGTTTTTCTCCTGTAAATGTCAATATGACTCTTTCTCCATCCATTTTTGACACTTTATTTTCACTAGAAAGATGAGTGTCTGTCGGTAAAAACATTGGATAAACTATATCATCAATTGTTTTTCCTGTCTGTTCTAATTTTTCTGTCTTACTTGCCTGCATGTTGCTATTTAAGTCGAAGTAATTTTCATCAAATTTCGTATCATAGTCTATATCAGAAAACGTCATCTTGATTTGTGTAACTCCATCCTTATCTAGTACTTCTACTTTTGTAACATTTCCCTCTTTGTCAATATAAATTTTTTGATTCACCAAGTTCTTATTATTGGAATAATTCGTTTTTGTTGTAACAACAATTCCTTCCTCACTCTCTTCTACTTTTTTATCTGCATCGTTTTCAATATCAGTTATCAAGGTTTGTAATAAATAACTTTGTGAACTATTGTATGGCCAGTCACTTTGAAATTTAAAACTCTTATTTAACGATGGCGTTAGTACAAATACCCCTTCCGTATTCTTTAAAATAATTTGTTCATGATCATTTGTTTTGTTTTTTAACTCTACTCGGAATTGATCATCCTTTTTATATGCAACTTCTACAACATAAGAATATATTTCTTCGTGGTTGGTGATCTCTAAGTCACCTGATAAATAATAATTTTCACTCTTACTTACTTGTTTTTTAAATTTTTCTAAGAGATTATCATTCTTTTTTCCAAAACATCCTGTGACTAAAAATAATGATAAAACTCCTATCCATAGTATAACCTTTCTTTTCACTTTCTCACCTCATATTCACTTAATTATATTTTTATTTTTAAAAGATATGAATAAGTTTCAAAATTTGTAAAATACTAGTAATGATAAGAAAGGAGCGTATTTGTGGAAACATTACAAAAAATAGCCCTTGTATTTACGATTTTAGGTGCTGTGAACTGGGGTTTAGTCGGAATATTGGATTTTAATTTAGTTGAATTTTTATTCAAAGATATTGATATTGTAAGAAGAATTATCTATATCGTTATTGCTGTATGTGGTCTTATTAATATTGGTTTATTATTTACCCATATAGAAGACAATTAAAAAACTTTACCAAAGTAAAGTTTTTTATTATTTTTTAGATATCTTTATTTCTATCTGTTTTACTTTTGATGTATACTGTACTTTTGAGTCCGTTCCTTCTACCTTCACATCCACCTTATGTGTACCTTCTGTATAATCAGACAAATCAACATAAGCATGTATATTTCCAGCTTCTAAGCTATCTATAACCGATTTCACACCTTTTACGGTCACAGTTACTTTTGCATCATTCGCGCTCACACCTTGTGCTATGTATCCACTTGGTAAATTTCTCGTCTCAACAGCAATATCAGTAAAGTCTTTGTTTGTTGACTCTTCAATGCCTACTTTTACTGTAACTGTGTTCGTTGATAATGATTTCGCACCCACAGGGAGTGGAATTTCTAATTTGTATTCTTTGCTTACCTTTAAGTCACTAACATCCACTTCAATTGGAATATAACCAGTTTCCTTGATTTTTTCAAGTACTTCTGTTGGTGCATACACAGTAACTACCTCATCACTTAATTCAATAGACGAAATACCTAAGCCGAAACTTACTTCCCCTGTTGGAACAATTTTAATTGGTACTTCCTCACTTGGAGAAGAAATAACAACATCTACATCAATTTTGCTTGGAACAATTTCAACGTCCACTACATTTCCTTCTTTGTCATACGCTTTTAAGATAGCATCCGTAAGTTTATTTGTTCCTACATTTTGAGTTGCTAAACTATCTAAGTCAACAAGGGCTTTTACAGTTGCTACATCTTTTAATACATGTTCTGCTCCTTTTACAATAACCTTATCTGTATCATATTTTACATCTTCTACAACTAATTTTGGATCTAAATGGTCTAAATTTAAAACGTCTAAATCCAGTGTTTTTGTTTCTGAAACTTTTTGATAGATAATAACAGTTACATTTGATGGATTCACCATATACTTAATATTTCCTGTATTTCGATTATACTTAATACCCACTTTATGGGTTCCCGGCTTTAATCCACTTAAATCCATAGTCACATCATGATTAGAAGATTGTCTTGCAATGTATAAATCAGTTGTTGAACCAATTAAGGTAATATCAACTGTTTCTGGTAATCCTTCAACAACATAGGATTCTTCATTATAAATAGCTTTTACAGGTTGATCTTGTAAAACTTCTGCTGAATTGTCATTAAAAACAATGATTTTTTTATCAATCATAACAAAAATAGCAAAAGCAAGTAATAATGAAATAAACAACAATGTATTTGTAGAAGATAGCCAATTTTCAATCTGTCTTCCTGATTTTCCATATTTATTTGTAAAAATGAATATGATTTTTGTAACAGGTGTCACAAAGTAGTGGTCAAAAAAGCGAGCGATAGAGCGAAAGAGTTTCTTAAATGTTTGTATTAGTTTCATCGTTTTTCTCCTCCTCTTCATCCATAAAAATCATTTTCTTAGGTCTTAATTCTTCAAGAAGCGTCATTTTTACTTCATCAAGTGTTAAATTATAGTTTAATTCTCCATTCATTGCAATGGATACTCTTCCTGTTTCCTCAGAAACGATTAAAGCAATACAATCGCCTGTTTCAGAAATTCCTAAAGCGGCTCGATGTCTTGTTCCTAAGCGTTTACTAATTTTTAAATTATCACTTGTTGGAAATACCGCTCCAGCACTTGTAATTTTATCCCCTTGAATAATAACTCCACCATCATGTAATGGATTATTTGGAAAGAAAATAGATATCAATAAATCAGATGAAATATCTGCGTATAGTTTTTTTGATTTTTCAATATAATCATTTAAACTATTATCTCTTTCAATAACGATTAATGCCCCAATTCTTGATTTTTTTAAATAATCAAGAGCGTTTGTAATTTCATAAACTACTTTTTCCCTTTCATCGACAGTTAGTACTTTGTGTCTTCCTAAAAGTTGGGTTCTTCCTAAGTATTCAAGTACATTACGTATTTCTGGTTGGAAGATAACGATAATAGCAAGGGGACCCCAAGTAATAACATAATCAAGTAAATATCCTACAGTGACTAAGTCTAATACTTCACTAACCACCTTTAAAAGTATTAAAATAGTAATTCCTTTAAATAGAAGTAACATTTTTACATTTTTTCTTACGTTTTTTAAAATATAATATAGTAAAAGCCAAACAACCATAACATCAATGATTTTTATGAGTAGGTTGGTTATTGTATCAAAAGTCATATAATCCTCCTTTATTCTAAGTAAAATTATACCATATTTTTAGATTAGTTCAACATTAACAATTTGTTTTCGCACCTATGAGTGTAAATGTATATTGATTTTCAACGAAAAAAAGATGATTTTTTTCATCTACTTTTTCATAATCCATTCCTCATATCCACCTTCTACATGAATTGTATGATATCCCATTCTATTTAAAATGGAGACAACTTTTTTGCTTGAGACTCCCTTTTGACAATATAAATAATAATTTTGTTTGAAGTTCAAGTATGCATCTGGTCTTACAATTAATTTTTCATAAGGTACATTGATTGCTCCTGGTATATGGTTATTGTTATAACTTTGGCTACTACGTATATCTATAATGGATGAAGAGGGCACTATTTTAAGAAGTTCATCTATTGATATTGAATTCACTCTACTCCTCCTTAATACTAGTATATGAAAAAATATTTTTTTGCATAGAAAAAAAGTCCATAGGACTTTAAAATTCATCATCACAAAAGAAGTCGTCGAAAAATTGATCATCGGTAATATCCTTATTTTTCTTTGGCATATCAACAATCTTTGGTTCTAATGGTTTTATAGGATTCTGTGGTGTTTCTTTTATTGATTCTTTTTTCTCCTGTTCTTTTTTCTCTTTTTCACGCTTTTCTTCTGCTTCAAGTTCAGCAATTCGTGCATCAATTCTTTTTACAATGTCATCAACATTAAAGCCACCCGGTTTTTTAGGTCCACCTGACATTCCAGGCATCCCGGGCATTCCAGGAAAAGGTGGCATTCCAGATAATCCTGGTGCTTTTGTGTCGCTTCCCTTTACAGAGCCGAGCATTTCTTCCATTTTTTTCTGACGTTTCTTTTCAACAATTGCTTTTAAATCAAAAGTTTTTACTTCTTGTTTTTCACGAACAGGATAGTCTGCTTTTTCATATTTTTTACCCCAATCAATCTTCCAGTCAAACTTCAATTTTGTTTTATAAGGACGATTACGAGAGCGCAGAATAATGGCTTCTTCCTCTTTCAGGTTTTGAAGATCTGTCACTGTAACAAGGGGTCTAGAATCTGTTTTATCCTCTTTTTTTGATTTCACCTCTCCACACATTTTACTAATTTCTTCTAAAGCTGCTAATTCTGTACTTAAAATGTAGATTGTATTTCCACAGTTTCCACGAATTGTTTCTGCTTTTTCTTTCCCATACACATCATTTAACTGTGAAAAATTCTGAATGATAAAAGAAAGTTTTATATTTCTAGAACGAGCTGCAGATACCATGGCATCTACATCACCTAATGGAGGCATGTTTGCAAACTCGTCCATCAAGAAATTAGTTCGATACTTTAACTTTCCACCTGTTTCTTGTGCAACACGTACTAACGTTTCATAACATTGCTTTAAAAAAATGGTTACAAGAGAATGATACGTTTTCTTTTCGTCTTGCACAACAATAAATACGGCGGTTTTCTTTCTACCAATATCTTCCATATCAAAGTCACTACTTGATAACATTTCTGATAAGTTGTCACGAGAAGAGAATAGTTTTATTTTCTGCTTAAATACAGATAAAATACTTCCTTTTGTTTCCGATGGGGCCATCAATGTACTTGCTACATTGATATAAGCACCTGAATTTTGAGGTTTATCACTGAAGTATTCTTTAATAACTGTATTACCACCAATTTTTTCTTCCCCAACTGTGCTCATTAAATTAATGCTATTTAAGTTAATTTCAGATTCATCAGCATCGTCAAAAAGAGCTAAAGAAAGACCTGTAAAATAATCCGCTGCGGTATTTTCCCAGAAAGGATCTGCACCCTTATTGTTTTCGTCATACAAAATATTTTTTGCTAAATCTTCTAAGAGTTCGGTCGATTTATCAATATTACCCTCTTTATATAATTTATAAGGAAGGGAAAATGGATTCCAACAGTTTCCCTTTTGTGGATCACGGAAGTTTAAAATGACGATATTGTATCCACGTTCTTTTAGTTCGGTCGCTGTACCTTCATATAACTCTCCTTTTGGGTCAGTTACAATCATAGATTCGCCAGCCTTAGCCATAACTCGAATGAATGGAAAAGATAACGCCTGTGATTTACCGCTTCCAGTAGAACCAATAATCATGTTATGATATCCAGATGTATCTACCCAAATCTCTTTCCCGTTATTAATTAAAGGAATACCTCCTTTAGCAATATTGTTATCCGTTGGATGAACAAGTTCTAATTCTCCTTTGATTTCCTTATCTTTAGCCCACCTTGAGTATCCTTTTTCAGTTTTACTACCAATAGATACCCCAATTCCTTTTTCTCTTTCAAAAAAGTAGGACTGTACACTTGCAAAAGCAGCAATAACAGCAATAAGATAGAACACCATCGTTGGAACAATATATCCCTTTGTAAAAGCAGGAAGAGGATTCAATCCACTAAATCTTCCCTCATTCAAAAAACTAATTGCATTTACAACGGCAAGAGATATAACATAAAGTAAAACAAATAAGAAGAGAACAAACACAACAACATCTTTGGCTTCTGCCTTAAATTTCAACTTCATCTTAAAACCTCCTAAATTGCATTTTCACGTTTTGATTTTCGAATAATGTACATGATAAATAAACCGATTCCAAGTAAAAAAACTCCTAAAAAGATGAAATCTATATACTTTTTGAACAAATACGCCATTATTATATCATATCTTTTTGTATTTGTTATCGTAAATTCGATATTTCTATTTAGATTATCTTTAGTAATTTTCCATGTATACGTATTTGTATTTGAATTATGTGAATCACTATTACTTGTAGACACTTTGTTATGAAACTGAATATTCAAATCAATTTCTTTTAATAAAGACTCCTCGTCAATATCCATTTCTAACTCTGAACCAAAATAGTCCAAAACTTTATCAGATAATATAAGTTGATAAGACTCATTTGTTTTTTTTACTTCCTTAAAAAGGAATGACTCTATTCCTTCTATTTTTCCATTTTCTAATTTTCTTTTCTTTTTAATTGTTCCAAAAGCTAAGCTATCTTTGTAGGAAAGTTTGAAGGAATATTTTTCTTTTCGGACACCAGAATCTGCCAAAATAGCATTATAATATCTTCTAGCTTCATCTAAAGAAGAGAAATAGTTTGTCACATGTTCTTTAGGCATCGAAATGTGACTTACTTCTTCCATAATATGCTTTGTATCTACAATAACATCTACTTTTGCACTACAACCACAGAAAAGTAGAAGAAAAAGTACAAAGATACCTATTTCCTGTTTTTTCATTCTACTCACCCTTTCCTTTTTTTGTTTTCATAAATTACTATCCTCCACCACATTTTGGAATATTTGTATAATTAGAATAAGGAAGTGGATTAATACTTACGTTATTTTGTTTCACTTCAAAGTGGAGATGGGGACCCGTTGAACTACCTGATGAACCTACAATTCCAATGTGACTTCCCTTAACAACCTGATCTCCTTTCTTAAAGAATGGCCCTGTTTGCATGTGAGCATAAATATAAACTTTTCCATCAACACCTCTAATTTTTATATGATTTCCATATCCGCCTCCACACTTTGAACCATAGTATCCAACTGGTGGGCAACCTGTGTGTGTAGCAATAACTTGCCCTGAAGTAACTGAATAAATTTTTGTTCCTACTGGAGCAGCTAAATCTAAACCCTTATGTTTCGCATTTCTAAAACTTTCTTGATCATTAAAGGAAGAACTAATTCTTACATAACAAGAAAGAGGTGTCCCATTTCCAGTTGGTACATTTGAAGGAGGTGGCGTATTCTCGGTTTTCATGAACAAAAAGTCATCTGCATGAAGAACCCCATCTCCATACAATTCTTCTCCTTGTATAAAAGTTCTTCGAATAATGGTATCTACCTTTTTTTCATCTGAATCTGTTCCAATATTTCCCCACATTGGTAGTTCTGCATATTTTTTATAAATATATCCTTCTGTTATATCCCCATAATAGGATGTATTAAAATAGATACCGTCAACAATGTTGTCACTCAAGTCTGGTTCTGTATAATCCCCACTCCAATCATTTTGTACTCCATCATAACCTGGAATTGGGATTGCATTTGGGCCATAATATTTATCTAAAATTGCTTTTATCTCATCCACAGACAAATTCTTTAATTTCTCATCATATTTTGTTAAATCATATTTTTCAATGTCATCTAATAATTTCTGTGCATCATAGCTACATGGAGCACCTGGTTCATTCACGCACCAGTGTGCTGTTATAGAACGAGCAATTTTGTCATATGCGCCATCTAAACCACCATTATTAATAATGATATTGGTGATTTTATAACTTGATTTAGGTGAACCTAATAGTCTTGCTGCATCGCGAATCGATGCACGCGCATTGGGATATTTTTCGAAACGACCTGTATAGTTTGGATCCGTTGGATAAAGACTTGTTTTTTCTATTCCAAACCAGTTATTTAGACTAACCCCTACACCCTTTGTTCCAAAACTCGTTTCCTCAATCGCCATTGCTATTAAAATAGAAGCAGGAACGCCAAATTCTAAAGAGGCATCAACAAACATTCCTGATTTAGAAGCAATATCAGAAGAGGATACATTATATCTTTTTGCTCGATTTATAATCGTGTTTGTATTAGAAAAGAGAGTAGAACAAAAAAGAACAAGGAAAAATATTCCACATATAAATGGAGCTTTCAACTTTTTCATTCTATCACCTCACTGTTCTATTCTACAATACGTCTACATACATTGAATCCCTTTTTACTATAATTATATTTATCTGTCACAATTCCTGTTTTAGCGCTCTTCGCATGCACTATTTTTCCATTACCAATATACATGGCAACATGGCTTACTGGATGATCATAGAAAATCAAATCACCAGGTTTTAAAGATCCTAAACTGCATGAAACTTTCTCGCCTACTGTTGCTTGGTTTCCTGATGTTCTAGGCAGTTCTATATTAAAATGTTTATAAATAAGTTGTACAAATCCGCTACAGTCCGTTCCTTTCGTTAAACTATTTCCACCATAAACATATGGATTACCGACAAATTGTAGTGCATATTGTGCAATCTCAACACCTAAACCTTCCCCACTTACTTCTTCTTTATTTGGTGGTTCTTTGCTTGGCTTTTCTCCTTTATAAATATGAGAATACTTTGGTACACCACCTAAAGCACCCATTTCTTCTAAACTTGTATAAGTTGGCTCCAAGTCCTCATAATCTTCATTTGTAACAGGGTTCCCAGGACAAGCACTCCCTTCTGACATCGGAGATGAACTTGTATTTACAATTCCATAGGCAAACACATAATCTGTATTTTTTCCCGTCCCACATTTACGTGCTAAACTTTTTCCATTTCTGCCTACATTTACTGTAGCATGTCCATAATTTGGATGTGTACTGGATGTTCCATATTTTAAATAGGAAATATACTTATCTAGACTATACTCATATAAAGTATAAACATATTTTACTTCTGTACAAGCTTTTGTTTCTTGGTTATAGTACTTTACTACACAAGTCTCTTCAATTTCTTCTAAACTAGCGTCTATTAAATTTCGCATTTCTTCTTTTGTTACACGACTATAAAAATCTTCATCTGCAAAGAAATAAAATAACGTTTCATATAAAAGTTGCACATTCACCTGAAATCGATTGATTTGATATTTTGTTTCATATTCTTCAATAAGTTCTTTTAAAGAAGTAAAAAATTGAAATGTTTTTGTATCTTTACAATCTTCATTCTCTGAAATATAGCCATTTTTTTGCAAGTAATGACATAATTGTTCTTCTGTATAATCCCCCTCTATAAACTCCTCAAGCATTTCCCTATTGCCACTTTCAGAAGATGTCATTGTAACAATAGCAATAATCAAAATGACAAGAACAATAAAGCATATAAGTACTACCCCTATAGCTATTTTAATATGAATAGGTATTTCCTGAAAAAAGGTAACTAAACTAAATTGCGGTTGTACAATTGCTTTTTTTTCTGTACCTTCCTTTTGTGAACTTCTTTTTTGTGATAAAGAAGATAAGAGTCGATTTCCCTGTAGGGATGGAACTTTTCCTTTAGCGGGTAAAAAACCTTTCCCTTTTCCTAAAAAAGGGGCACTTGAATTCATTCTTGGATTTTTTGTAGCTTTGTTTTTCCCAAATCCTTTCATGTTGTTTTGATTTAAAAGGGGATTTTTATTCTTCGGATTTTCATTTTTTTCTTCTTTTTTAGGAGATTTTGTATCAGAAGGAACCTGCTTATTTTCTTGTTCTTGATTCTTTCCAAAACGATTCACTTGTCTATTATTAGAAACTGTATTCCGTGATATCTGCCTAGAAGTTACTACTTTCTTTGATGTATTCCCTTTTTGGGTTGGTTGTTGAATTGACTGATTTATTGGTTGATTGAAAGAAGAACGTACTTTACTATTTATTCCGTTATTTCTTGATGGACTATTTTTGAATGAATTTTTTTTTATAGCACCTAAGTCAGAAGGGGTATTCCCTCCTGACTTTTGGTTTATATTCATATTAGAAGATGGATTTTTTGTTTCAAAATTTATCCCATCTTGTTTATCAAATGTTAATTTATCTCTACGCTTATCAGCCACAAAAAACACCACCTAATCTTAATCTTATTATAATCCTCCACCACTACCAAAGGAATCCAACTCTGAATCCGTCGCAATTACATTAATCTGCATTCTTCTAGAACCACATACAAATAATGCTTCTCCTTGTGTATACCTTTTGATTCCTTCTACTTCACTTTCATTCAAGTCAACTAATCGTGATAAATCCTCGGCAGCCTGTTTCTTTAATCCCATAATTAAATAATAAGAGGCATTATCAAAAATAGCTTTTCCTTGCGTAATTACATTTGGATCAGAGAAATCACTTGGTTGCTGAGTAATAATAATAGTACCCGTATTATACTTTCTAGAACGTCTTTGGATTTGTGCTAGAAAGTCAGCTCCTAATGTATTATTCCCAGAAAGTAAAACATGTGCTTCATCCACTTCTAGTATTGTATTCACTGTTTTATTGAGTGTAAGTCCCCATGCATACTTTAAAATATTGAAAAATAATGCATTTTTTATATTTATATCAGCATTCATAATTTCTCTAATATTAAATGCTATAAACTGACTTTTTGGACGAATCGTCGTATGCCCATCAAAATAGTATTTTAATTCTTTTACAATTGGTCTAACTTTAATTTCCAATTTTTCTAAAATATCTTTTTCATGTGTTTGTTCTACCATAGAAGCAACTCGCCCTCGAATGGTTGCATATACATCTTTAAATGTTGGATAATCATCGGATGAGAATTGTGAAAAATCAGACTCAAAGTTAATTCCAAATCGTCTATACGTTTCTTGGACTACTTCACTAAACATATTAAGAACATCCTCATCAATTTTAGGATCATAATATTTCATAAACGCTTTTAAAGATTGAAGAGTTCTGGTCATGACAGTATAACCTAGTCCATTTTGTATATCTTCCTCATCAGCATCCAAAACGGGCTCTAATGGATTAACCATTCCATATTCTCCACCTTTTCCTAAATCAATAAAGTCGCCACCATATCGTTCCACCATCTCTTGAAATTCACCTTCGGGATCAATAATAACAAGCTGACAATTATTTCGAATATGAGAACGTACAATTAGTTTCGCTGCTGTACTTTTACCACTTCCAGAAGTTCCTAGAATAATTAAATTGGCGTTGTTTCGATTATGTTCTTTCCGAATTTGATATAAAAATTGATTAAAAAGGATAACTCCTCCCGAAAAATCAACCCCCAGTAGACAAGCAAGTCCTGGATCTTTAATACTATCAAAAATAAAAGGATACATGGCTGCCATAGTAGGAGCAGGAATTGGCGTTCCAATTCGACTTTCTACTTCTTGTCTTGGATAAATTGGCAAAATAGACTTTAATACACTTTCTTGTTCAAAACGAAGCGTAATTGCCCGCATTTGCATAGCCTCTAAATAGTTTTTTACTTGCATTTTTTTATTTAAAAGCTCCTCTTCACTATCAGCAGTAATCATAATATGCATCTGAAAATCATAAATTTTAGACTGATTGGCTGCAAGCATTGTAATAAATTGTTCTAAGGATTCATAATCCATCCGAATTCTTTCTTGATATGTTTTATCCTTCTCTTCCATATAGCGTTGTTTTAATTCAACAATTTCCTTATTTAACATTTTGCTCATTACACTAAAGGGAAGAGGTATATGCTTAATTACAACCTTAATTCCAGACATACTTGTAAGACTAGCCAGGTAACCAGGTTGTACATACTTTGGATAAGCAATAACAGTTAAAATCGTTGCATATTTATCACTAATAACAAACCCACTAGGTTTAAACTCCAAATTTTTAGGAGCAATTTGTGCTTTTATATTCATTATCCAATCACCGCCCCAAAATTTGTTGTTTGTCCTCCATTTAAGAAATTATCCACAATAATTCTTAAATCATCATTTGTCGTTTGATGTGAATTTAAACCAGCATTCGCAAATCCATTTACAAGCTGTCTTATTCGTTTATTAATTTTTTCCATATCTTTTTCCTTAAATAATAAATAATATTCTGTATCTACAATATTGTTCATCATAAACATATTGGCTTTATTGATATCCTCAATAATTAATTTTCTTCGCACCTGATCTTGCGTCGAATTAAACAAAAGCTGAAGCTGTGATAAATAAACATTAATATCTACTGGTCGATCTGCTGCAATAATCCAAAATTCATATTCAATTTGATTATATACATTTTTTAAATTGTCGATAATAGCCGCTTGTGTAGAATTATCCAATATGAAAAGATTTCTTGGAACAATTTTAATTCCAGTTACTTTCTCATTATTATCAAGAATAATCATTCCATTTGTAATACTTTTTATAGGAACAAAATCCAAAGTATACTTACTCTTTTTTTGTTTTTCTTTTTTACTTGAATTCATCGCGTACACACCAACCTTTCCATATAAATGTTCTTCTATTTGTAAAAAATCTAAATATAGACATTATCCCAGTTAAAACATTATGGTAATTAGGAAGTGGAAAAACAAGCATTCCACAAAAACAACCAGGTGATATGGCAAGCATGGCCATTTTAAATTGTTGTACAGGTAAAACAAGCATTAATATGATACTTGTAAATACACCGCAAGCAAACAAAATTAAATCAAAGGGATAAAATAATCCAAAAATTAACCTTGATCTCTTTGAATTGGCTGGTATTAAAAAATTTCCATTCATTTTATCACTATCCTTTTATTCTTTTACTCTTTTTTATTTAGCAGATGCTCCTGGTTTACTATCTCTAATTTTTTCTTGTTTCTTTAATTCTTTTGTAGCAGCTAGACGTTGTGATTCAAGTGTATTCATTTGAGAGATAATTGATTTTAAATCATTGAGGTATGGTCCTGCATAACCAGTCTTAATCGCATAACTACCATCAGCATTCATCTTGACTGCTCTAGCAAATTCAGATGGTCCCATTCTTGTTGTTAAATCTGAGAATGATCTATTCATCATTTGAATGTTTCTATTAATTCTTGTTAATATTTCCTCTTGTTCTTTAATTGCTGCTTTAACTTCACTAGTTGTTCCAGATTCATTTTTTACTCCAAAGAAATCAGTGGCACGATCCAAAATTCGATCATCCAAACCATATTCTGCTCTATAATCACGCTCTTTTGATGCTTTCGTACCTATATCTAATGGATGAAACTTTACATTACTTCCTTGTTTATATCCTTCTTTTGCCGCTGCAGTAGCACTATTAATTGCATCAGCAACTCCTTTTGTAGTGGCTTTTGCTACTTCACCAGCACCATGCATAGCTTTTCGAATTGAATCTGTTGTACTATCATCGATTGCCAAACCTAATTTATCTTTAGCTTTATCAATTTTTAATCGCATATCCCCTACAAATGCTTCTTGCCTATTATATCTTGCTTGTGCTTGTGAAACTCGCTCCATGGCATCCCATACTCTTCTACTCGCTAAAGTAGTATCTAACCCTCGATCAAGTCGATCTTTCTCTACTTTTCGCGCTTCTTCTAATTCATTTTCTGCCTTAACTAATCGGTTTTTATTAAAATTTTTCAAATTCCATAATTTATTACCTGCGAAAGCGGCTGCTCCTATTCCAATTCCTGCAGCCCCAGCTGCGGCACCAAGGACTTGTTTTCCTCCTAATGCATCATTGGCAACCCTCTTAAATGGATTTAATTGCAAGCCACCTAACTTTAATAATGGGAACAACGTTTCTATTAATTTTGGAATCTGTTTTGCGAAAATTAATGCTCCTAAAATAATAAATAACGGGAATAAAATTCCATGTTTTGTTCCTTGAGTAATTTCAGCAAAATCAATAATAGAAATTATATGTATTGCAAAGAACAAAGCAATTAATCGAATAAACAAACTCGACCATGTTGCACCCACTTGTTTTGCATATTTTGCTAAAAGTCCATTTTTCCCTGATGCAGGATCAATAAACGACATGATAGGAACTGGTGCAATCATTTCTAAAAATGCCATTTTAACTGATCGAACTGCTATATCAAAACAGAAAGACACAAATATTAACACTACTACAATTCCAACAACAGTAGATAAGAAAAATTTATAATCTACTAAATAAGTATCTTCCATAAGTCGATCTTTATTAAAAATATCTTTTTTCAAGTACGTACTAGGTTTTACTATTCCTGTTGCACAATACCCATTAGGTATATCTGAAGTTGATGTTTCTAACTGATAAAATGGTTTTAAAACAGATAGAGCTATAAAATCCCCATCCGATGCAGCTGTTGCAAATTTAGAACCACATTCATCTGACATTTGAAACTGGTTTTTTAAACGTCCTTGAGTTTCATCGGTACTAATTCCCATAATAAATTTAGGAATAATCTCATCATTTAAAATTGCTCTTTGTATTCGATTCAATTGATAAAAAAGATAGGGGGTAATAATAATTAAGATGAGTACTAAAATAATATTACGAACTAAATTTTGTACTCCTTTTGCTTTATCTGTAAAACTATCTGGATTAATAATATAATTGATAAATGAGAATGTAATTTTAAATAGCATAAAAATGCCTAGAAGTGTATAAATTCTTGTATATAAGTCTTCAATAGCCCCTTGTCCAATAATAGTAGCATTTGCAAGTTCAGTAATCAGTTCATATAGACTAGAAACAAATCCATAAACTGCCCTATCCAAAGTTGCGAAGAAAGATCGAATAATATTCATACCAAAAGTTTGTTCCATCTAAAAGACCTCCTCATCAGCCACTAATCACTCACATACATTATAACATAAAAAAAAACAATAACCTAGAAAATTATTATTTTTTTATTAATTAATTTTTCTTTTTATGCAAAAAAGAAATTAATTTACATATAATAAGCTACCTTTAAAAGTTTTATTACAGTAAGATTACTCCTTTTAATATAGAATTCTTATTCTTGTTGTGCATAATCACAATCATATGGCTCTCCACAACTATCTCCGTCTGATATAAAACATGGTACACAACCTAATGTATTTACATTACCTGGAATCATACCAAATACAAATTTAACTAAAGCAATTACAAAGAAGATAACAACTCCAGCAATAATTCTTCGCATAAAACGGCCTTGTGATTCTTTCATAGCCTTTTCATCACTAGAAATAACTGCTCTTATAAAATCATAAACTCCCAATGCAATTAAAAGAATCGGCACTAACAATTGCAAAGCAAAAATCAAATTTCGAACAAACATTGGAAGTTGCATAGGTATATCTTTAAGTGCCCCATCCCCACATGAAACACATTTTTTTTCTGATGACTCGTATTCAAATGTATCAGATGGATTAACAACATCGGTTGGTGTAGATTCACAACTTTTTACTAATCCCAACTGTTTTTTTGTTTCACAGTCTAAAGCGTCCATGTTTTGCTTAATCGCCCTTATATATTTTTTATATTGATCAATCAATTTTTGTAATTTTTTTACTCGTTCATCATTTTTATCAACAATATTATTCATAATATAACCATTTAATTTTTTTTCAATGGTATTAAGTGCTGTTTCCATATTATTAATTAAAGTTTCACATTTTGAATATTTTGTAATTACATCATCTGGATCAGAGCAAGTTCTAAAATCAAATGAAGTTTCGGTTAGTGTTTTTTCAATACTAGCAATTGCTTCTTCTATTTCTTGATATGCTTTTTTCTGCTCATCATCTGTAGCGCCAATTGCTGTATTTTTAAGCATAAAAACCTGTGTATTTTTTAAGGAACTAATCAATTCCTGTGTAATTTCCTTGGCCCTTTGCTGCGTTTCTGCCCCATAAATAAGAATGTTAGATTGATTACTATTAAATGCACCTGTTTTTATTTGGTAAAATCCTACAGTGTACGAAGGACATGTTTTGGTTTTCTCAACCATTTCTTTAACACTTTTTCCATCACTTGTATAAAAATAAGAATAATCTTTGCCAAAATTCTTAGTATTAAAATTATCAAGTGTTTTTTTCTTTGTTTTTTCTTTTCCTTTTACATAATAATTCATTTTACAACTATGTTTCGATATCTCATTTTTACTATTAAATGTAAAAGTACAATTCGCATAAAAATCTGCAGCAGCATCTCCCTGATTTAAACCATTTCCGTTATAGTAGTAATGGTACTCACACTCTAAATTTTCTGCCTTTACTAAAAGAGGAGAAAAACAAAAAATAGTAACCATTAACAATAAATTTCTCACATATTTTTTTCTCATAAAATCACCTTTACTTAAATAAATTATATCAAAAAAAAGTAACATTGTATATTACTTTTCATTTTTATTACAAATAAATCCTAATAAAGAGGATATCTTTCTAACAAATTCCTATATAATTTTTAATAAATATTATTCTCTTTTTATCGATTCACTAAACCTTTTATTTTGATTGCACACATCTAAAACCACCTGGAACGTTTCCATCAGAAACAACCTTATAACCACTATCTTTACAGTCAGATGCACTAATTGTATTTCCATTTCCATTTACACAAACGCTTTTTACACTATTCCATATATAGCCAGCATTATCACAACCATCTGAATTTTTATAAGAACTCGCAGGCTTCCTTGATGTTCCTGCTCCACTCGCATCAATAATTCCACAAAAGAAGTTATCAATCCCATATTGTGATTCTACGCCGGATAGAGCAACTAAAAACTGCAAAATATAAGGTAAAAAAATAATAATTACTCCAATTCCTAAACGCTTTATAAAACGGTTAAATGATTCCTTAAAAACTTTCTCTTCCCCTGAAAATAAAATTTTCATAAAATCAATAACTCCCAATATTATAATTAAAATAGGAACTCCAAGACGCACTATTTTAACTACTGTAGAAAGAATCTGCACGGTTTCACTATCAACGCCACCTAAAATATCACAACCTTTTGCCCCTTGATTTGTCTTGCTGTCACTGTCCTTAAAAGCAACCTTCTTTGCTGAAACTGTAAGCGTAACTGAAGAATCATAAATCAATTGATTCAATTGTGATGAACCACTTCTATACTCCCTACTATCTTCATAATTTTTAGCCTCTACATTTCCTATAAATAGGAAAAGAAATAAAATAAGGAAAAACATTTTTGTTGTCTTTTTTTGCATATATTCACCTTCATAACTTATATCTATTATAACAAAAAAAAGTAATATTGTATATTACTTTTTTAATAAATCTCATATGGTTCTTCTTCTGTACCCTTTCCGCCTTTGAATGCAATTTCTCCATTGAGGTGAATCACCATTTGATAATACTTCGTTCTAGAGGCATCTGTTCTTTCTACACCATCATTAATATAATATGCTTGATAATTGTTAAGGTTTGATGTAGTTATACTCCAAAAAGCCTTATCAAACTTGGTCATATAATTATAATTTGTACAAGATGAATCTGTTTGAAATCTACAATTAAAATCTAGAGAAGGAATCATATACTCATTCGCTTGAATTGCTCCTACAGGATATTTCTTCTTTGTCAAAGTAGAACACTCTATACTACCATCATTTCTTGTTTCTTTCTCTTTGCGTGTTCCAATACAAAGATTTTGACTTATAATATACATTTTATCCTTTTCTGAAAAAGTTTCTTCATATAATTGATTTAGTTTCGCATTTATACGACTAATTTCATAATCTGTTATTCCACTATTCGTCTTAGTCTGAATATTATATCGATTATCCCATGTCCCATTTACATTTGTTTTCACTTGTATTAGTCGAATTTCTTTCTTACTTGTAAGTCGCATAATTCTCCACAATTGATTCGCAAATTTTACATAATTGTTTGGATATTCCCCACGGAAAATATAATCTCCATACATCTCATAAATTCCATCGCCTTCTGTAACAGTCTGTTCTTCTAAAATCTTATCATATAAAGTAAGAGTCTTATAATTGGCACATTTCAATGATGGCACATATAAATATTGACCCGCATTATTCATAACTGTCACATTCCCTATACAATCCTCAGCATTTTTATTATATTTACTAAACTCTTTCATATATTTTAATTCTATAAGTTTCTCTGAATTAACGGATACCTTACCACTTTCTTGCACAGGAAGTGTATCTTTATTATCGTTATAATAATCCTTTGCTGCTGCAAGCAGTTTAGATTCCATCGATGCATAAGAATGCGTACGATTATTCATAACCCCTAAAACAATCACTACTACTATGCATAATAAAAAGAAGGCTCCTACTATTTTTAATAATCTCTTTTGTCCTTTTCCCATCGTTCGGAACATTTTAAATAATGTTTTCATCATATCACCCCAACTAATCATAGTTTAACATAAACTTAGTAATTTTACAAATATTATAGGCATACAAATGAATAAAATACAAAATTTTTGTTCTATCCTAGATTACAATTAGTAGCAATAATTAAAATGAGGCAAAAATCACTAAAAAAGACACTAATTTACGCGTCTTTTCTATTTATCTCTAGCACAATTATCACCAGTCATGAAGCAATCAATACAAGATATCATACTCTCTTTTTCAATATCCCCTCCTGATGCATCTGCCAACATACCAAATACAAGTTGAACAAGTGCTACGACAAAGAAAATAACAACTGCATACACAAAACGCTTTATCAACTTTCCTTGTGCTTCCTTCATCGTTTTCTCATCATTACTCATAACTGCCTTTGCCAAATCAATCATTCCATAAACAACTAAAAGAAGTGGAACAATTATCTTTACAGCATCCACTAACATACTTGTAAATGCTGGGACAATTGGATCAATATCAATTGAGCATTTTGCAGCCTCTAATATAAACATATTAACACCCTCCTAAAATTTGTAAATAATATAAATAATTAAATACTCTATGATTATAATACTTTATTCCATTTGATTTGTCAATAATTTAGGCACGTTCTTTACATTTTTTCAGAAAACGTAATCTCATTTAGAAGGAAATAGCATAAAATTTCAGAAAAAGCCCATACAACTTATTTGAAATATGTTTACGAATTACTCTTAAACCTCTTTTATATCTATCTTTTACACAATTTAAACATTCTAAAAAAAACTTATGAATAATTTCTAAATTCTTGAAATACTACTATAATTGAAGAGTGAATTCAACAAAGTAAGTAAAGAAATAATTTATCAATACGAAGGTTAAAAGAAAAAGATAGTTATAACTATCCCAGTTTTTCTATTTCATCTAAAGATAAAGCCGTTATTCTAGCAATCGTATTCTTATCTATTTTTTCCTCTAGCATTTTCCTTGCAATCTCAAGTTGTTTTTCTCCTCTTCCTTTTGCTTCCGCTTTTTCTACTGCTTCTTCTAAAACAGACTCTCTTTCTAACTCTGCT
>CAPHZB010000019.1:8207-22824 GCA_948629335.1 uncultured Bacilli bacterium | reverse complement strand
GCTATATTTTAATTTGACGAAATCGATGTCAATTTATTTTGACGATCTATATTTTTGTTGTCTTTATAAAATGTGCTTGACAAATTCAGGGGGGGGGGGGTATAATGTATACATAGTATAGTAATTATAGTATAAGGAATGGAGAATAAAATATGAGTGAAAAGAAAAAACATAGAGTGATAATAGGAATTGAGTTATTTTTACTATGTATGATTATAGCAACATTAAGTATAAATGCAACAAGCGCGAATCCTCCATCAAATGGAGTCAGTTATAATAAGAATAATCAAGTAACTGTACAAAATGCATTAGATGATTTATATAATAAAGCAAACTATGGAAATGCAACAGCTTCTCAAATATTAAAAGGAAGAACCGCTTTAGTAGGAGGAAAGCAAGTTACTGGAACTTATGTAGCACCAACCCTTGCTAGTCAGACTCCAGGAGATGCAAAGCCTGAAAATCTTGATGAAGGTAAAATTGCTTGGGTAAATGGGAATAAGATAGTAGGTACAAAAAGGGTACCACTCGCCCAAATGCTTGAATTAGGTGATTATATAAGCTATACGCCCAGTCATTCTGTTTTTGGACCTTTACAAAGTGATATTTCAGGTTATGATTTTAGTAAAATTAATCCAAGTGAGTTAAATTTATGGAGGGTAATACAGAAAAACGAAACTGGAACAGTAGATATAGTATCTGAATATGTATCTAGTAGTACAGGAAAATTTAAAAGTGGATATGGTTATATGATGTATATAGGAACATTAAATAAAATAGCAAAATCTTATGAAACAGAGGGGATAACAGTAGGATCAAGACATGTAGGGTATGATGGAACAGCAAGAGAGGAATTAGCGACTGTTCCTTATGATGGAGTTCCAGATGAAGGTTTTGTGATGGATAAAAATTTGGTGGAGAATGCAATTGGAACTTTAACTGCAAAGAAAGTAGACGAATTGGAAAATTCCAACGGTGCTTATTTTGTTGCTTCCCGAGGAGGAAGGGGTTATACTGGTTTTGGTAGTATAGAGATGACTTCAGCCTATGAATGGTGTTTACGTCAGATTAATGGAGATGGAACTATTACAAATGAATGTCGCTTCGGTTCTCCCAGTAAGACTAATGGTCCGTATTCGTTTGGTGGGAGTACTTTTTCGGGTTCTTCTTTAAGTGTTAGACCTATTGTAGTACTAAAATCTGATTTAAAAATAACAGGAGGAGATGGAACAGAAGCCTCCCCATATACACTTGGAATATAATAATTATTGAAGAGACCCATTTAGATAAGTGGTCCTTTTTTATTCTATTTCTCCAAGTATATTGCATTTTGAAGTCATTTTTTGATATGATAAATATAGAAGTGATATTATGGAGAAAATTTTAAATACACTAAGTTATTATATAGAAAAAAATAATTATTTTGCTTTTGCACTAACATATATCGTAACGGGTATACTCATTATTATTTTTAATCACGCCCTTTTTTCTAGTTTTATAGAAATTGTACTTCTTATGATGTTAGTATCTTGTATTAAAGACTTATTTACGGTACTTACAAGCAAAAAAACAAGTAAAATTGTTTTAGCAAAAGCAATTGGAAGTACTATATTAATACTTATAGCACTCTTTTTTATTGATATTCCAAAAGCACTCTTAATTATGGTATTTTCAACCTATTTTATATTTAATGGATTAATTAAATTTGTAAGTTGTTATTTAATGAAAAAAGATAAATTAAAAGGAATTTTTAAAGATTTTTTAGAAGGATTTATTTCATTTGCCTTTGGAATTATTTGTTTTTTCGCACCAAAAATTCATATGGACATTATGTTATACATTATAGGGGGGTATCTATTACTTTTAGGAATTGATTACTTATTTGATTTTTTAGATCAAAAAGATATTCATATAAAAAGAATACATTTGCCACTACCGCCTTTCATTGATGCTTTAATTCCACTGTCTGTGTTACAAAAAATCAATCGTTTAGGAGAAGACAAAAATATAGAATTTGATTTGCACAAAAAAGAGGAAAAGGTGGATTTAGAAATTTTTGTCCATGTATCAATGCAAGGTACAGGAAAGTTAGGACATGTTGATTTATGTTTTAATGGAAACATTGTTTCTTATGGAAACTATGATATGGATACAAGAAAGTGTAGAGATGGTATTGGTTCAGGAGTGGTATTTACTTGTCCAAGAAATAAGTACATCAAGTTTTGTGTTGAATATAGTGAGAAAACCATCTTTGGATTTGGGATTAAATTAAATAAGAAGCAAAAAGAAAAAGTAAAACAAGAACTAGAGCGTATTTTTGCTTCTTTAGAAGAATGGAAACCAAAATATGTAAGAGCTTTAGAAAAAGAGAAAACGATTAGTGAGAAAGAATACCAAGATTATGCGAGTATGTTATACAAAAATACAGGAGCTCATTTTTATAAATTTACGAATGGTAAACTTAAGACCTTCTTTATTCTTGGAAACAATTGTGGTGCGCTTGTAGATAAAATCTTAAGATCAAGTGGTGCAGACGTTTTAAAAATGAGAGGTATTATCACACCTGGAACGTATTATGATTTTTTAGAGCGAGAATATGTAAAAAAGGGAAGTAATGTTGTATCAAAACATATCTATAACCAAACAAATATTGATAAATTAGAGGAGTAAAACCTCTTTTTTCGTGTAAATAAGGTGTTAAATAAGAAGATATTTTCTTTAAAAAAGAAGATAAAATGATATAATGGGGTAGAATATAAAAGAATAAGGGGAATCAAAATAATAAGAAGCCCTTATATACGATTTTGAGGAGGAAATATGTTAAAAGCGAAAGTAGGATATGCAACAAATGCGAATGCAAAAGAGGCTGGAATAGAAGCTGCTAAAATGGCATTAGAACACGTGGAACACGCTAAAATGGGAATGGTATATACATCTAGCTTTTATAGCCAGGAGGAAGTTTTGGAGGGAATAAAAGAAGTAGTAGGAGATCTTCCCATTCTTGGTTCTACTTCAGAAGGAGCAATTATTGTACCAGAGGGTGTTGTTACATCAGAACATGGTTTTGTCGGAATGCTTGTTTTTGATGATGAGGATTTAGAAGTGGGTGTTGCCATTCATGAGGCGATAGAAGATAAAAGAGAGTTGGGAAGAAAACTTGCTTTAGAAGCTTTGGAAAATGCAGGAAAAGACTATGCCCCATCTTATTATTATATGGTTTCATCAACAAAAGAAGAGGAACTCTATATGAAAGGTATTCAAGATATTTTAGGAAACGTTCCTGTATTTGGTGGTTCCATTTGTGATACTATGCAGATAGTTGGAACTATTTTTAATAATGATATTTGTATAAAAAAAGGGGTCGGACTCATTCTATTTTATACGGATAAAAGGATTGAAAACGTTTTTACGGGGGCCTATAAAAAAAGTGATAACATGGGAATTATTACAAAAATGGATGGAGATCTTACTATTGTTGAAATAGACCATGAACCAGCTTTACAGAAGTATGCTACATGGATAGGAAAAGATATAGAAGAGTTAAGAGGATATAACTTAGCCGATGTATCAAACGTGAAGCCTTTAGGAATAAAAGAACCACTTGGAGAAGTCATTGTTCTTCATCAACCACTGATTGGAAATGAAGATAACAGTATAACTGTTTTGAATAAAGTTTGTACAAGTACAGCAGTTATTCAAATGAAATCAAGTCAAGAAACCTTTATTCAAGCTATAGGAAAAGCGGTAGAAAAGGTAAATAAATTGATTGATAACCCAGGAGCTTATCTTTTTATTCATAATGTAAGAAGGGAAAAAGACATCATAGAACATCTAGATGAAATCTATCTCATTTTAAAGTCTGTATGCAAGGATATACCATTTATTACCATATTTACTTATGGAGAATATGGGTATGTTGATCATTCTAGAAACTTATGTGGTGATTTGATGCTTTCCTTTACAGGATTCAGTAAAGAGTCAGAATAATCAAATTTTATGTGCTAAAAATAGAGTAAAAACTCTATTTTTTGTTTTAAATAAAATAATTCATCATAAAATGTACTGGTGATAATATGTTCTACAAAAAAATCCATATTCGTATTAATATTGTTTTTATCGGTATTGCCTTTCTATTCTTATTAATTATTGGAAAAGTATTTTATATTCAAGTTATCGATTATGATAAATTATCTTCTCTAGCTGATTCTCTTTGGAGTAGAAATTTACCAATAGAGGGAGATCGAGGAAAAATTTATGATCGAAATGGAGTTGTCTTAGCCGATAATGAAACCACCGTTTCATTAGTATTTATTCCAAATCAAATCAAAGATAAAGAAGATGTAGCTAAAAAAATAAGTGATATTTTAGGAACAGACTATGAGGATATGTTAGCTCATGCAAGTAAGCGAACGGTTATGGAACGTGTTCACCCTGAAGGAAGAAGGCTTTCTTATGAGATTGCAGACAAAATTAATGAACTCCATTTAGATGGTGTCTATTTACTAAAGGAATCTAAAAGAATTTATCCTTATGATACACTTATGGCACATACATTAGGATTTGTTGGAATCGATAATCAAGGTTTAAGTGGACTAGAGCTTATTTATGATAATTTTTTAACAGGGGCTTATGGAGCAATTAAATATCTATCTGATGCAAAGGGAAAAAAATTAGAATTAACGGAGAGCTATGTACAACCCCAAGATGGGATGAATTTAACACTTACGATTAATTATGAATTGCAAGCATCCCTTGAAAGAGAATTAGATAATGCAGTTAGTAGATATAACCCAGACCAAGCGCTCGGAATTGCTATGGATCCAAAAACAGGGGAGATTTTAGCACTTGCATCACGACCAGCCTTTAGTGCATCAAATTACCAGGATTATTCATTAGAAGAAATTAACCGAAATTTACCAATTTGGATGACTTACGAACCAGGTTCAACATTTAAAATTATTACCCTTGCAACAGCACTCGAAGAAAAATTAATTGACTTAGAAAAAGATACCTATTTTGATGCGGGTTCTGTCCAAGTGGAGAATGCGCGTATCAAGTGTTGGAAACATGGAGGGCATGGGGCACAAAGTATTTTGAATGTAGTGGAGAATAGTTGCAACCCTGGATTTGTGTATATAGGACAGAAAATAGGAAAAGAAACACTTTTCAAATACATCCGTAACTTTGGTTTTGGAAGTAAGACAGGTGTTGATTTAAATGGAGAAGCATCAGGAATTTTATTTTCTCTTGATCGGGTAGGACCTGTAGAACTTGCAACAACCTCTTTTGGCCAAGGCGTATCCGTTACACCTATACAGCAGATTACCGCAGTATCAGCAGCCATTAATGGAGGAACATTATACCAACCTTATATTGTAAAAAGTATCAATGAACCTGAAACAAATACAGTTATTAAAGAAACAAAAGTCACTCCTAAACGAAAAGTGATTAGTGAAGAGACAAGTGAGAAGGTGAGATATGCGTTAGAAAGTGTTGTTACAAATGGGACAGGAAGACCAGCCTTTATTGATGGATATCGTGTAGGAGGCAAAACTGGAACAGCCCAAAAGGTAAAAGATGGAAGATATATGGTTGGAAATTATATTGTTTCTTTTATTGGATTTTTACCAGCCAATGATCCACAGATTGTCGTTTATATTGCTGTTGATAATGCCAAAGGAGTTGTACAATATGGAGGAACTGTGGCTGCACCTATTGCTCGAACTGTTCTTTTAGATGCAATTGATATTCTAAATATAGAACCGCCTGAAGGAGCAAGTGAGAAAAAATACAATTATACCGATAAAAAATATGTAACTGTGCCTAATGTTACTGGAATGGACATCAAGGAAGCCATGCTCAATTTAAAAAATTTTAAAGTGGAATATACAGGAAGTGGGGAAAAAGTAACATACCAATCCCCAACCGAAGGAAGTAGGATTTTAGAAGGGGAAACAGTTAGACTTTTCATGAGTTAGGAGATGAAACATGTTATTACTCACAAAAGTAGTTCTTTGTATTATGATTGGCTTTTTAGTTTCTATGTGTATTGGTTCACTACTTGTTCCTTATTTGAGAAAGAAAAAAATTGATCAAACACTTAGTATCTATTTAGAAGAGAGACACCATAAGAAAGCAGGAACCCCAACTATGGGAGGACTTATCTTTATCTTGTCTCCTTTACTCAGTATTCTTGTTCTTTATTTTTTAGGGAAAATAGAAGTGACTTATAATTTATTGATTATTCTATTTACTTTTATTGGATATGGATTTATTGGCTTTTTAGATGACTATTTGATTATTAAAAGAAAGACAAATGCAGGGCTCAGTGAAGGACAGAAGCTAATCGGACAAATTATCATTGCTACTATTTTTTTCTATTTATTTATGCTTGCTGATAATGAACCCCTCTTATGGATTCATAGTATACACTTAAAATGGAATATTGGATGGTTTTACGGTTTATTCATTTTGTTTATTCTTCTTGCAAGTAGTAATGCTGTCAATCTAACAGATGGCTTAGATGGTTTAGCAGGCGGACTTTCTACAATTGCTATCTTTACATTTGGTATTTTAACACTTGCAACGGGGTGGTTAGAAGGATATACCGAAATTGCGTTCTTTCTCTTTTTGCTCGTTGGTTCTTTACTTGGTTTTCTTTTATTTAATGTCAATCCTGCAAAAATATTTATGGGGGATACAGGTTCTCTTGCTTTAGGTGCTATTATTGGAGCTATTGCAATTCTTACAAGACACGAACTATTATTAATTGTGATTGGAATTGTTTTTGTCTTAGAAACAGTAAGCTGTATTTTACAAAGATATTATTATAAACTCACAAAAAAAAGACTATTTCCTATGGCTCCCATTCATCATACTTTTGAGAAATTAGGATTTGAAGAAAGAGATATTGTAAAATTATTCTGGATTGTAGGACTTATTGGTGGAATGCTCGGTATTATTTATGGGGTTTGGCTTTAAGGGAGGAAAGATATGAAAGCAAAAAAAATGGATTTAGTACTCCTAGTTGGTATAGTTTTAATTGCTTTATTTGGAATTTTAATGATTTATTCTTCCTCCTATATTTGGGCAGAATATAAGTTTAATGACCCTTTTAAGTATGTAAAAAATCAAGGACTTTTCTTATGCGTTGGCTTTTTTCTAATGTTAGTTGTCAGTAAGATTGATGTTTCTATTTATTATAAAAAAATTAATATGATTCTCTTTCTTTCTACTATGTTATTAATACTTGTTTTAATTCCTGGAATTGGAACGATAAGAAATGGAAGTAGGAGTTGGTTTGGCATTGGTTCTTTTGGTATTCAACCTAGTGAATTTTCTAAATTGGCGCTCATTCTTTTTACTTCAAAATATTTAATCAAAAATGAAAAAAATTTATCTTCGGTTGTAAAAGGTGTTCTTCCTATTTTAGGAATTACGCTTTTCATATTTGCTCTTATTATGTTACAACCAGACTTTGGCACAGGTATGATTATTGTTATGAGTATTATTGGTCTTTTATTTGTTGGAGGAGTGAATTTTAAATTCTTTCTTAAACTTGGTATTTTAGGAGCTGCTGGAATTGCAATACTTATTTTAATGGCTCCTTACCGATTAAAACGTATTTTATCTTTTCTAGATCCATGGAGTGATCCTTTAGGAAGTGGATTTCAAATCATTCAATCTTTATATGCGATAGGACCAGGTGGAATTTTTGGACAGGGGTTTTTAAAATCAAGACAAAAGCATTTCTATTTGCCAGAACCACAGACAGATTTTATTTTTTCGATTATATCAGAAGAATTTGGTTTTCTAGGGGTTATTCTTGTGGTTGGACTCTTTCTTTTAATTATATATAGAGGATTTCGAATTGCTAGAAGATGTGAAGATTTGTTTGCGAAATATGTGGCATTTGGTATTACATTTGGTCTTTCTTTTCAAGCTATTTTAAATTTAATGGTAGTTGTAGGACTTATTCCAGTTACAGGCGTTACTTTACCATTTTTATCCTATGGGGGTTCCAGTCTATTGATTACATTATGTAGTATGGGAATTCTTTTAAATATATCTAGAGGTGAAAAATAGCCTATCTTTAGCTAAGGGTACATAAAGTGATAAGGAGGAATAGAAAAACAAGACATTATTTTATACTAGGAAAGTGCAGATGATAATCTACTCGTTGAATAAAATTGACAAATAAGTCAAAAAAATGCAATGGAGGAACTTATGAAAGAAATTAAAAGAGATATTTATTTAAATAAATTAGTGGAAAGAAAATAATTTGTTTAAAATCGTTACAGGAATCAGAAGAAGTGGGAAATCTTATTTACTCGATCCCCTTTATAAAAATTATCTATTGGATAGTGGTGTGAAAGAAGATTATATCATTAAAATTGATTTAGATCTTCGAATGAACAAAGAATTTTGAATCCTGATTTATTGGATTAATTTGTACGGAATAGCATCAAAGCCAAAGAAACTTATTATTGTTTATTGGATGAAATTCAAAATGTTGAAGATTTTGAATCTGTATTGAATGGTTTTTTGAAAATTCCAAATTTAGATGTATATGTAACAGGGGGTAATTCTAAATTTCTATCTAGTGATATTATTACAGAATTTAGGGGAAGAGGGGATGAAATCAAAGTTTTTCCTTTAACATTTAGTGAGTTTTTAAGTGCATACAATGGTTCTAAGGAACAAGCTTGGAATTCTTATATGATGTATGGAGGACTTCCTTTAATACTTGATCAAAAAACAGATGAGCAAAAAAGAAATTATTTAATCTCTTTATTTAATACAACATCAAATGATTGGAAAGTTGAAAATGCAGGTGTGATAGATGTTTTAGAAGAAAATAGAACTTCTGACCATAATCTATATTTGCAGACATAAAAAGAAAATAAAAGAATATCATATATAGAGGAATAAGTGTAAAATAATTTGTCTAATATATGGAAATATTCTTTTTTTCATGGACAAGAGTTAGAAAAAAAACTATAATTATACTAGGTGAGAATATGAAAATATTATGTATTGGACATGCTTCCTATGATACAACAATTCCAATGTGCGGGTTTTTAGAAGAAAATACGAAACTTAGAATTGATACAAAGTTTGAATGTGGTGGTGGACCTGCCTGCAATGCTGCTTATTTACTTGGGAAATGGGGTGTAGATACCTGCTTTATTGGTGTTGTTGGAAATGATAAGTATGGTAATTATATCAAGAAAGAATTAGATGAAGTTGGCGTTGATACAAGATATATGCGAATCCTTGATGGGTATGAAACAACCTCTTCTATTATCTTTGCAAATGTGGAATCTGGAACGAGAACAATTGTTTCTTATCGACCAGGCGAGGCGGAAAAAATGAAAATGATTGATTTAGATTTTGAACCTGATATTATTTTAGTTGATGGACATGAATTTGAATTATCTAAGAATATGATTGAAAAATATCCAGAAGCTATCTCTATTATGGATGCAGGGCGAGTAACAGAAGATAATTTGCGCCTAGCAAGTTTAATTGATTATGTCGTATGTTCTAAGGAATTTGCAGAAACAGTTACAACTAGTGAATTAAATGAAAATACATATGAAGAAGTATTTAAGAAGATGAAGGAAACTTTTACAAAAAATATTGTGATTACTGTTGAGGATAAGGGTTGCTTATATGAAAAAGAAAATCAGGTGAAGGTTATGCCTGGAATAGAAGTAAAAACAGTAGATTCTACTGGAGCAGGGGACATTTTTCATGGGGCGTTTACTTATGGAATTTCTAAAAATTGGAATTTAGAAGACATATTGAAGTTTTCAAATGTGACAGCTGGACTTTCTGTAACAAAAATTGGAAGTAGAAATTCAATATTTTCCTATGATGAAATAAAAAAGAAGTATGACGAACTTAAATAATATTATTTTTTATGATAGTCTTCCAAAACTGGATTTACATGGATATGATGCGCAGACAGCACAAGTTGCAATTAATGATTTTGTTCGCGATAATCAAAAAATGCGAAATGAGGTTATTGTAATTGTTCACGGAAATGGGAGGGGCGTTTTAAGAAAAGTGACAGAGTTGACACTTAGAAGAAATAGAAATGTGTTAGAATATAAAGGAATAATTGGTAATGCAGGCTGTACAGTAGCCAGAATTACGTTTGACATAAAATAGGAATTATGATATGATTTTAATAGGAGAAAACTAGATGGTGAGGTGAATTCGTATGAAAGAAACGTACATGTTTGATTATGTGAATGAAAATGAATTTCATAAGTTGGAGCGTTCTTTAAAGAAATATAATATGCTCGCTTATAAGAAATTATATTTCGATTATTATCCACGTTTAAAAGAGGGAGAGTTTCTAGGTGAATTGGTTGCAACGAATGAAAAGAGTAGTACAAAGTCATATGAATTAAGATTACCAACAGATGCTATTTTTGCAAAAGTACATGGGTATATTAAATTGCATTATGTGGTTTATGAACAAGAGAAAATTGTTATGTTAAATACAATTACTCCAGAAGATATTTTAGCAGAGGGGCATCAATCAGAACTTGTAACTTATAAAGGAATTATGGTATCTAAGGAACACGCAGATAAGGATATTTTTAAAATTAATTTAATGAATATGATTAATAAATAGACTAACCAACAGGTTAGTTTTTTAAATTGTTAGTTTAGTGAAATTTTGAAAAAACGTCTTAAAATGAACTAAAGGAAGTAACCCTATATGAGAGATTATTCATTAAAGAAATCAAATGGGTGATTATTGAAGAAAGTACAAAAGACAAAATTACGCATTAAAATAACAAAAAAGATAGATTAGCAATACTTTTGGATAACGGATCTGATAATAGAGTCAGAATAATTTCTTAAAAAGATTCATAGAAATAAGTAAAAGAAGTATACATATTTCTAATTGATTCTAAAAAATGGTTCTATAACTATGTAACTAAATAGGAGTGTAAGAGTACTAATAGGTATCACAACTTGCATATTTAAGAATAATAGTTTCTTTAACTAATGTGATTATTATAAACTTTAATTTTATTGAATCACAAAAATACTTAAGTAGAATATATTAATAATAGGTATATAACATAAATATATACTAAAAATAGAAAGGATATCTATGAATTCTAAAAATTATACATTTGATTTTATAATACCGCAGGGTCCAACAGGACCAACGGGACCAACATCCAAAAATATTCCAGGATTATCCTCTTATGGTGGAAAATATAATTACAGTGTAAGTACAATAAATCTAAGTTCTGGTTGTCAGGAACAAGTTTTGCTTAATGATTCCTTATTTTCAAAAAATGTAGATTATAAAGAATTAAATAGTATTATAATTGAACAGGATGGAATATATGAAATAACTTATAATTTAAATTTATCTGTGCCATCAAAAACAATCTTAACCGCTACCGTTAGAGAAAATGGCAATGATATTATTTCAACAGTAAGTACTAAAATTTTAGAAGCTGGAATATCATCAGTTTTCTGTATGAATACAATTTACATGTTTCAAAAGGGGAGTGTTGTAGATTTAGCGCTCGCAACTGATACTGATGTAGAAGTGTCGGTGGCTAATAATGCAAGTTTACTGATAAAGCAACTTGATTAAAAAGGCTGTTCAAAATTAGTTATTGAAAAACCTTTTCATTTGAGTTGTTTTTTCGATTAAATTTTCATTATCAGGACTCATTTTAAGTGTCTTTCAACATAAGAAGTTTTTAAAAATAGTGATTAATGATAATCTTGTTTAGTCATATTCTAACTTGGTCAAATCTATTTAGATTTTGGTAGTATCTACTAATAAGACACATCGTCTCTCTTTTTAAACCTATTTTTAAAATGCACGTTAAAAATATAGCTGCGATATAATATGAACTCAATAGTTATATTGCCTAATAACTTTTTATATCTGTATTTTTAGTTTACTTTTAATATAAAATAGGATACAATGATTTAAGAAGGAAAAAATAAATATGAAATATAATAAAATGGCTACAGATAAGTTAAATAGTTTAAAAAGGATATCCTTTGACCAAATGGATAAAACATATGAATCGGATGTTTTACTATATGAAAAAAACATAAAATTATTTTATACTGATGATAAAATATATAAAAAAGATAATAATTTAAAAGACTTGCTAAGAGTAATAAAAATAAGCAACCCTTTAGATTTGCAATATAAAAATACCAATATATTAGTACCTAGACTTTTTGCCGAAAATCATAATCCTATTCCTCAACATATTAGTGTTCAATGTTTATTTTTTCATAGAATATCTCAAAATAATCTAAATGAATTAAGAAAGATAATTCTTTCTACTAATTATAATAAAACTTTATATGATCGTATGTGGATGGGTTATAAAAGAGACCTAGAATCTGTTAAAGAAAATGACTTAATTTATTTAATGAATCGAAGAGTTGGTGGATGGGATGGATCTATTGATAGGCCTGTTATAGAACTTTTATGCGCAGGTGGACATCTTCCTACAATATGGAATGAACAAACAAAATTATTTGAAACACTTAATCCTATGGAATTACTTATAAAAGAAATTAATGAAGAACTTGGAATTTCAGTTCCTTTAACCAAAATTGTTAGGCTTGGGGGTTTTCATAATAAAGTATCGAACGAATTAGTTATTTTATGTGCTTTATTCGTTGATTATAACCAATTGATTGATATAATTAAATTTTCTAAAGAAAACTTTTCTGAAAATATTGATGGCATTTATATGGGAATTTTTGAAGATATTATGAACTTATATAATTTAAATCCAAACATTTTTGCTGGAGGTGAACAAGCAAAAAATAGTAATTTTCCTAGTAATCCTAAATTAATGAAAAAAATTAAAAGTTTCATAAGGACTATTTAATGCAAAGAAATGAGAAAAGCAATATAGAAGTGTGCTTTTTTGCACCATAAAAAAATGCGTTAATAAAGGAAAAAGGGAATGAATTTATTGGATACTAGAGTTTGTATATTATTTATCAATAATTTAAGTGTGAGAAATTTAAGAAGAATAAAATTAAAAATGAAGGTAAGTGGTCAATTTCAAAATATAGAAAGGACAATAATTATGCTAATATAAGAAGATATATTGAGACATGTCGACTATATGGGGTAAATGAATAGGGTTGTTTAACTAAATAGTGAAAGGAACTCTCTATATTTTGTACAACCTAATTACATAAAGAATAAGCGATTTTTTCACTTGTTTTTTTGCATGGTCGTAAATACTAACAATATATAGTTCTTGAATTAAAGGATTCTGAATTCTATTTCCAATATTTAGAAACCATTTATCATATTTTGTTAGATTTGCTGTATTATTGTGTGTATTTTATAATTTTCATATAGCTCAATTATTTTACAAACAATAGGTTAAGTATCCTTAAAAAAAGAAATGTACAAAATTATACATTTCTTTAAATTTTATTTTATAAACCATATTATTTATAGTCTAATTATTAGTAGCGCTTTGTCTTCCTAAATATTCAATTACTATTGTAAGTAAAGAGTTAGAAAAATATGAATTTGAAATTGTGTTTTTTAATTCAGGGGTTTCAAGACAAATCTGCCTTTTTCCCAAATTTACAAGTTCATATTCATCATTTGTATTAGTAATCGATATTATTCCTTGACCAACTAATTGTATGGCAGTTTCATTTAGAACCCATTGACTAGTTCCTATATAAACATTTTTTGTGTTTGCATTTCTAAAAGCAAGTGATACAAAGTCCGTTTGCTTATTAAAAGTAGAATTTGATGCATATTGAACGTATGCCGATACTGTAAAAGTTATTTTGTAGTAACCCTCTATATTAAATTTAATAGTTTCATCATTGGTATCTAGGGTTATCAAGTTACTTATGTCTAATTCTTTAACATCAATAGGTAATCTATCATCACTTTGAATAGTTATTCCAGTTGGAGCAGTCCCATCATTGTAAGTAACAAGGTAAGCAGAACGTGCAATATTTGAACCATCTGGTCCAGTAGGTCCAGTAGGACCAATTTCACCACTAGGTATTACAAAATTTAGTAAATAATCTATATCTTTCATTATTGCACCTCTAAATTTCTAAGGTTTAGAAGCTTGCGTTATGGTAACTTGTGCATCTGAACCAGGAGCACCAGTTGTAACTGTACCTATTGTAATTTTAGGCGCAGGGCCAGTAGGTCCAACTTCTCCTTGAGGTCCAGCATCGCCAGTATCTCCTTTTGGTCCTTGAGGTCCAGATTCTCCTCGCGGTATTGTAAAATCAAGTTGATAACTTATTTCGTTAGTATCCATTTTTATCATCCTTTCATTAAAAATTAAAAATTATGACTGTGTAATTGTAACAGATGCTGGGGTACCAGGAGCACCAGTTGTAACACTCCCGATTGAAAAGGTTGGAGTAGTTCCATCAATCCCATCATCTCCTCTATATCCTCTTGGTCCAGTAGGCCCAGTAGGTCCGGTAGGTCCAGTCAAACCAGTAGGTCCGGTAGGTCCAGTCAAACCAGTAGGTCCGGTAGGTCCAGTCAAACCAGTAGGTCCGGTAGGTCCAGTCAAACCAGTAGGTCCGGTAGGTCCAGTCA
>CAPHZB010000019.1:0-8107 GCA_948629335.1 uncultured Bacilli bacterium | reverse complement strand
GTCCGGTAGGTCCAGTCAAACCAGTAGGTCCGGTAGGTCCAGTTAAACCAGTAGGTCCGGTAGGTCCAGTCAAACCAGTAGGTCCGGTAGGTCCAGTCAAACCAGTAGGTCCGGTAGGTCCAGTTAAACCAGTAGGCCCGGTAGGTCCAGTTAAACCAGTAGGTCCGGTAGGTCCAGTAGCGCTTCTTTCAAAGTGGCAACAATCTTCTATTTTGAATATCTATACTCTATTTTGAATATTTTATATTATGAGGTGAATGAAATTTGAAAGTAAATATTTATTTTAAAAATGATGGTGAAGAGATTCAACAGGTAGTCGAGAAAACTATCATTGCTTATGTACGATAACTATTTTCGAATTGTAGATACATTTTCAATCATTATATATACTAGATTGTCTAAAGAAGAAATTGGTAAATCTAAAGAGGAACAAAGTAAAAGTATCAAAAATCAAATTGAAATATGCAGACGGTATATTGAAGATGAGGAAAGAAATTATCCAAATTGTAAATTTGAAATTATTGCTATTTTAAAAGATGATGGCATTAGTGGAACAACATTTGATCGGACTGATTTTAAAAAGCTTCTCCAATTAATTGAAGAGAAAAAAGCAAACATGGTGATTACTACTGATTTATCTAGACTTGGAAGAAACCATGTCAAAACGGATGATTTTATAGAAGAATGGTTTCCAGAACATAATGTGCGTTATGTATCTATTGTAGAAAGTGTAGATACTTATACGGATTGTATGAGTAATGACATTGCCCCCATCATTAATTGGTCAAATGAACATTTCGCAAAACTTACTTCAAAAAAAATTAAGGGAAGATTTCAACTTCTTCGAAAAGAAGGAAAGTGGACAGGAGGAGAACCTCCTTTTGGATATAAAATTGATAAGGAAAACGCATATCACTTTGTGATAGATGAGGAATGTGCAGAAATTGTAAGAAGGATTTTTTCCCTCTTTTTGAGTAATCACACTATTTCTACTATTGCAAATATTTTAACGAGTGAAAATGTTCCTATTCCTACAGTGATGAAAGGAAAAAAAAGAAACCTAAATAATGAATTAAAAGAGTTCTGGAAAGAAGAGACTATCAAAAATATCTTAAAAAATGAGATGTATGCAGGATACATGATTCAAGGAAAAACAACTCGATTAAATCACAAATCAAAAAAAATAATATATTTACCAAAGGAACAATGGACTAAAGTTAAAAATGCACATGAGGCAATTATTGATGAAAAAAAGTTTCAAATGGCACAACTGTTATTTAAAGGTATTAAAAATCAAACCAAAAAGTCGTATGATTATCTTTTAAAAGGGCTACTAAAATGTAATGAATGTGGACGAAGTATTGGAATTCAACATTTCAAAGATAGAAAAGCCAACTATACAATATGCAATTATTATCGCAAATATGGAAGAAAGAAAAATGTTTGTAGTTCCCATCGTTTTTTGTATGAAGACATAGAAAAAATCGTATTGAACCAGATTCGTGAAGATTGTCTTAAATATGTTAATTCTGAAGCTTTAGTTCAAAAGATAACGAAGCAACAACAAATGTGTTCATTACAAAAAGATTTGAATGAAAAAATAAGGACATGTCAAAATCAAATAGCGAAAATGCAAGGGCAAATTGATTATATATATGAAGATAAATTGAATGGATTAATCGATGAAGAACAGTATAAGAGAATTTCTTCTATTAAATCAAATACACTTCAATATTTAAACAATAAATTAAATCATTTACTAGAGGAAAAAAGGAAGTTAGAAAATGGGGAGGTAGAAAAAAATAATCAAAAGATAATTGAAGATTTTCTTTCTTTAAAACGTCCAACCAAGGTTTTTATTTCCGCCATTATTAATGAAATTAAAATAACTGAAAATGGTATAATAAACATTTACTATAATGTTTGTAATCCAAAGAGAGAATAATCCTGTTCGTATTTCATAAAATGAAATGAATATAGAAAGGAAAAGTTATGAAAATGAGAAAGAGTTTTTTGTTTTTAAGTTTAGTTTGTATTTTTTGGGGAGTAAATGTTGTACACGCAAGTGACAATGGTGTCTTTAAAATCACCGATGAAAATTCGTTTGAAGAGTGTCTTCGAAGTGCAAGTAATTGTCAACTGGAAAACAACTTAGATTTTAAGAGTCAAAAGGAAATTACGCATGATACAACAATTGATTTAAATGGGCATTCTATTATAGCTGATTCTTCTTTACAATTAAAATCGGGATTAGTGGTTATTAATAGGGGTGCGAAATTAACAATTGAGGATTCCAAAGGAAATGGAAAAATTTCTACAGGACCCGATGGGAATGTATGGGCTGCTATCCAACTTATTTATGATGTTGGTGGGGATGAATTAGCAGAACTTGTTGTAAATGGTGGAACGATTGAAGGGTATTATTATGGAATTGTAGGTAATGGAAAACTTCATAATACAAAAGTCACAATAAATGGTGGAACAATTAAAGGATTAAATAAAGAAGATAGTGTAGGAATTTATCAACCACAACAAGGGGATCTTATCATTAATGGTGGAACAGTATCTGGAGGAACAGGAATTGAAATTCGTTCTGGAAATTTGACTGTCAATAATGGAAATATCTCAGGAATTGCCCCAGAATTTATTAAAATGGTGAATACAAGTGGGACTACAACCAATGGAGTAGGTATTGCTGTAGCGCAACACACGACAAAAAATCCAATCAAGGTAGCAATTCATAATGGAAATATTCAAGGGCAATATGCACTTTATGAATGGAATCCACATAACAATAGCCAAGCTGATTTAGATAAAATTAATATGCACATTTATGGAGGGAACTTTACAGGACTTGCACAAGGTGTTCATACTGTATATAGTCAGGACTTTAAAAACTTCATTTCAGGGGGAACCTTCAATACAGATGTAACGGAGTATCTTACGAGTGCTGCAAAATCTTTTGAGCAAACTTCTTCTGTATGGAATGAACAGGGGACAGAACAAAAAAGTGTTTTATTTCCATTATTTGTAATTGTCTCAGTAGTTGGAATTCTCTTCGGAATTGTATACTGTAAGAAAGAGCAATTGTTGTTTTTTAAATGAAATCTTCAATGATTTCTTTTTTTTACTATAAAGTGCCACTTTCTATGCTTTGCAGTAGGCCCTGTAGGTCCCATAGGTCCCGTTGAGCCTGTTGTTCCGCCTGCAGGTCCCGTAGGCCCCGTAGGTCCAACTGGACCGATACAACACCTTGGTTTACATTTAGAGTCATGCTCTATCTTTTTTAATGCTTGTGAAAAATCTCCATTACCACAATTATTATTTAAGCAATTCATTCTTTCCCTTCCTTTCTAATAATAAAATATGAAGATTTAAAAAACTGTATAATAATAAATGTCACGGGAAATGCTAAAACAATCGTGTTTTACAAGTTCGTGAACTTATGCATAAATATAGATTTATTTTATTATAAGCTCTTTCTTATAAAGGCTGTAGATTACAACTAACAGATAACCGTTTAATCCCATTTGGCATATTGGATTTAAAACAAATATTTCTACTTCGCAAAAAAATCTTCAAATCGGAAACGTGCATAAAATTTAAAAATCTAGTCTAATATATATAAATGAAAGAAATTTTCAATAAAAATGGAACACTTGACTTCTTTTAAATCTCGTTACTAGCCATAGGAGCAAAACACCTTAAAATTTTTTTAATTAGAGTGTTTTTTTATTTCAACTAACAAGATGGGAATAATGTTATTTAGAACTTTTTTAGTAAAAAATTTTTTCATAGCCTCACATTATCTTCTATCCATAGGAATGTGAGAAATGGCAGATAACAAAAAAATTGTCATTTAATGATAAATGAAAAACAGGGATACGATAATTATTTGGAAGAATTTACACTTTCTAAAAAAAATTGTGCTATGGTTTTAAATTTTTCACATACGCACTTTCAAATATTTCCCTATCTTCATACAATAAAAACGAGGAAAGGAGGTATTCGATGGACTCCGAATATGTTCTCGATTTTGTATTACCTTGTGGTCCAACGGGACCAGGAGATTCTTCTAATGTGTGTTTTGTTGACTTTAATGATGGAACGCAAGCAGGAATTTTGACTGTAAAACGGAGTTATATTTTTCCGTCTTCCTCTAGTTTTTATACCGTTTCTGCAAGTGCAATAAAAGTTAAAAAAGGAATTTATGAAATTACATTCTGTGGTGATTTGAGTGTAACTAATGCTACTAGTAGAGTAGTTGTTGATATTATCAAAAACGGTTATGGGGATTATTACAAGATATGTCAATCAATAAACCTGAATCTATCTCCGATATGACTTTTTCCACTACGGATGTTTTAGATATTGATCAAGATGCAGACTTACAGGTTAGAATCAGAAATCTTGGGAATGGGACTATCCTTTTGCAATATGTTCATGTATTAATAAAGAAAATGGATTAAATAAAGTGGAAATAGTAAATCATTTTCATTATATATTGCTTTTGAAGATTTAAGGGCAAAAGAACACAAATGTTTTAAAAATTTATAGGAATTTTATTGAAAAAAGATTTAAAGGGTTTGATTATATATCACTTAATTATAGAGAGTTTTCAAAAATAATATATAATGTAGTTCTATAATGATTTTTTCTTTTTAAGTACATTATATATAGATTAGGATAAGTAGTATTCTAAAGAAGAATTGAGCAAAAATGCTTCCTTTTCTTAATAGATAATTTTAATTGAATGAATAAGTTACATTGTTTGAAAATCTATAAATATAGAAAATATTTCCGATATAGAGTAGTGAAATATAAAACTTTAAGAGTGTTTGTTGATAAAGAAACTGGAAATGTAACCTTTGAACAAATTGAATGTAAATGCATTTATTGAGTAAAGATGGTAGAAAATTGGTTTTATAAATTTTTTTTGAATAAGGGACAAATGAACTAAATTTTCTTATTTTTATGGCATACGATATAATGATTATTTTTTAGGAAAGGGGAAGAATATGAAAGTATGTGTTTATGCTATTAGCAAAAATGAAGAAAAATTTGTAGAACGTTGGGTAAATTCGATGAAAGAGGCTGATGAAATTTGTGTTCTTGATACAGGTTCTACAGATGATACAGTTAAGAAGTTAAAAGAACTTGGGGTAACAGTAAAGGTAGAACAAATTAATCCATGGCGCTTTGATGTAGCACGAAATAAATCGTTACAAATGTTACCTAGAGATACGGATATTTGTGTTTGTACAGATTTAGATGAAGTGTTTGAAAAGGGGTGGAGGAAAAAATTAGAAAAGGCATGGCTTCCAGATACTACTAAAGCTAGATATCCATATTATTGGAGTTTAGATGAAAATGACAATCCCAAAGTAAGTTTTTATATTGAAAAAGTGCATGCATTAGATAATTATATATGGAAACATCCTGTACATGAAGTTATTACTTATACAGGTGAGGAGGAACATATTATTACAGTGGATGATATTTTAGTAAAGCATTATCCAGATAGTACAAAAAGTCGGGCGTCTTATTTACCACTTTTAGAGTTATCTGTGGAAGAAGAACCAGAAGATGACAGAAATATGCATTATTTAGGAAGAGAGTATATGTATTATGGTCGCTGGAATGACTGCATTGATACATTGATTAAACATTTAAATCTTAAATCAGCAACCTGGAAGGATGAAAGAAGTGCATCTATGCGTTTTATAGCAAGAAGTTATATAAAATTAAATCGTTTTGATGAAGCTAGAATGTGGCTTGATAAAGCAATAGAGGAGGCGCCATACTTAAGAGATCCCTATATTGAAAGAGCATTATTAGAATATAAGTTAGAGAATTATGTAGAGGTATCATTTTATTGTTTGAAGGCTCTTGAAATTAAAGAACATACAAAGAGTTATATCCATGAGGTATTTAGTTGGGACGGAACAGTTTATGATTTGTTATCAATTAGTAGTTATGCTTTAGGAAAATATGAAGAATCGCTATTTTATGTGAAAGAAGCTTTAAAATTTGATGAAAAAAATGAACGTTTACAAGCAAATAAGGAAATCATTGAGAAGAAGTGTATAGAGGAAAGGGAAATTTAAGTATACGAGATGGTATTTTATACTACAGGAATATTCTTAAATTTCTTTTTATTTTCTTGGGATATTATTTTAGATTTGAATTTAATATATGTATGTGAAATAACTTTTTTGATGAAAAATAGTTCATTTTATAGAAGTAATGAGTTGGTGAAGGGATAAGGTGTTCTTTTTGACTTTGTTATCCTATAAAATTAAAAAAATCCTTGTTTTTATTGCTTGATGACTATGGAAATTTAAAAAAGTTTTATGAAATATATTGCGTCGTTTGGATATTTATGTTATGATTTATTTGTAGCGATATTTAAGCGGACCTTTAGCTCAGTTGGTTAGAGCATCCGGCTCATAACCGGGCGGTCGTAGGTTCGAGTCCTACAAGGTCCACCATTAAAATGCGGGTGTGGCGAAATTGGCAGACGCGCTAGACTTAGGATCTAGTGTCTTACGACATGGGGGTTCAAGTCCCTTCACCCGCACCAGTAGGAAATACATTCGAACTCTTAAAAAGAGTTGGAATTTAAGCATAAAATCAACTTTCTAAAAAGAAGTTGATTTTTTAGTGTTTAAAGAGAGGATGATTTGCTATGATGAGCATAATTACTAAACCTTTGCATATTGATTTAGAGTTAAAAAAGAAAATTGAATTTGTATGCAGTTTTTGTAATACTACACCAAAGATAATCAATGGCAACATAATAACAATAGATTTAACTAATATCACTTATGTAGAACCCCATAGAATAAAAATTGAAGGTGTTACATTATTAGCATTTAATTATTCAAATGAATTGTATGTTGAAGGTTTAAATAAAAAATAGAATTGAAAGACTTAGAATCATTTATCAAAACACTAAAAAAATAATTAACAAAATTAACTTCTTTAACAGATAATAAGCATATTTTGGGTAGATTTTTATACATTTCATTTATTATGAAAATATCTATAATAAATGAACGAAAGGAAAATTTACGGAAAGGGTTGATAATATGAAAAAAAATTTAAGAGTAGCAATTTATTTACTAATAAACTAAAATGTTCTACTTGTGGAAGATTTTTAGGTGGATGTACTACTACAAAACCTAATGGAAAGAAATATTATTACTATAAATGCAAAAAATGTAAAACTAACTACAAGGAAGAAGAAATCAAAAATGGATTATTGATTCAGCTATACGAGTTGATTCAAAAAGATAACCTAATCAATAAATACTATACCCCTTTTATCAAGTCTAAATTAGATAATAACACCGAGAAATTTACGAAAAAGATTAAATAATTAGAAAAGCAAAAAGATAGAATTAAAAGTGCTTATATGCAAGGTATTGTTAAAATGGATGAGTTTGGCAATGAATTAAAATCTATTGAGTTTAATATAGAAGAATTGAATAAGAAAATCAAAGAACAAAAACAATATGAGAATTTTAATTTTACTACCAATGATTTGTTAGTGTTGGAAGATACAAAGAAGATTGATGAATTAATTTATCCTGATAAAATCATGGAAAATATTTTAAGTTTAACTAATTCTCCAAGAGAAGAAATGAAACGAATTATTGCTACCTATATTGATAACATTGAAGTTGATAAAGTTGGAGAGCAAACAGAACTTAAATATATCGAGTACAGAAAGAGCTTTTTAGCTGATTTAGTAAACTTTCATAATGAATATGGTGTTCCTTGTAATTGGAGTATCTTTGAAGATTCTGATGGTTCTAAATAGCTATGAACCATGAAGCTAAGACAAGTAAAGAAGCACAAGAATATTTTGATAAACTTCAAGATATGATTAAAAATGATAAGTTAAAACTAAATTATTATGAAATTGAAGCAGATGAATAACTAGAAGATGTTGGATTTATTCCTAATGGAGATTATGAGAAAGTATTAAGACTAATCGTTTTATCTGATAGTAAGAGGTACAACGATAAAACTTTAAGATTAGGTGTTATTACTCTAGATATGGAAAGTGCAGTCCTAAGTCGTATTGGTAAGACAAAGGAGG
>CAPHZB010000018.1:225-23143 GCA_948629335.1 uncultured Bacilli bacterium | reverse complement strand
ATTACTCTAGATATGGAAAGTGCAGTCCTAAGTCGTATTGGTAAGACAAAGGAGGCTAAAAATGATTTGTGCCATATTTAGATGTAAAGGTATTAATAGAGTTGTTCGGAAATTTACGAATAGTATAACTATTTATAAAAATCAAAGACTTAATATCTAGCGGATGCCACTATTTTTAGGTCCTTTTTGTATATTGATTTTTAATGAAATTTAATTTCCGAACAAGTCTAATACTTTAAGTGATTTATCTCAAATTGGCTCTCATAATCAAAGAACAAAAGAATCTTATAAATCAAATCCTGATATTAGAAAAGAAGATACTATCAATAACATTGAACTTGTTAAATGTGATAAAAAGTACATTGAAAAATTTTATGATATTACTAAGGATTACCGAGAGGAATACAATAAAAGACAAGAAAATATGAGATCTGATAGAAAGAAAAGTTTTTATCAAATGGTAAATGATTCAAAAAGTGTTGTTGCTGATGAAATGATATTTACAAGTGATAAAGACTTTTTTGATAAGTTAAATAAAGAAGAAATTATGATTTGGGCAGAAGAAAGTTTGAAATTCGTTTATGAAGATTTAGGATACAAGAAAGAACAAGTCATTCACGCAACATTACACATGGATGAAACAACACCTCATATTCATATTGTCGTTGTTCCTCTTGTTAAGAAGTTTGATAAACGGGTAAATAAAGAAAAATATTGTATAACTAAAGGTGAATATATAAAAAGTAGTAACCACTTATCTAAATTATAAGATAAATATTATGAGAAATTAAGAAATAAAGGATTTGAGATAGAACGAGGAGAAAAAAATACAGGTATTAAAAACTTATCTCCTAAACAATTAAAAGGTGTTCCTCGTATGTTGGATAAGAAGTTAGATAATACAAAATACAAAATGAATCGTGAATATAATGATTTACTTAAAATTATGAAAAGTGAAGCAAAAAAGATATTTAATCATAAAGTAGTATTTGATTATAATACCTATCTTTATTTGATGGACTATTTGAAACAAGCAAAAGAAGCAGTTAATAAAGTTTCTAAAAGTGAAGGATTATATAAAGAACTACAACAAGAGATTAAATACTATACGGCACTATTAGCAGTTAATGACGGGAAGGATGCACAAATAAACTATTTGACAAACAAAGTTAATAAATTAGAAAATGATTATTCTTCATTTAAAAACTTTATTATCCAATTCTTACAAGCATTAAAAGATATTTTTAGAAACATTTTATTGTTTGGAAAAGACAAAGAAAAAGATATAGTTATAACTCAAATCAAAGATTGTTATGATAACAACTTATATAACGATTCTGATATTACTTATATTACAAAAGATACATCTAAAGAAAAAGAAATGATTCAGTATTTAGAAGAAAAGGACTACGATATTTTTTAATTCGTAGTCCTTTTCTTCTAAATGGTGTCAATTTAGTAAACACACTTGTACATTGACATAATCAATGAACGTGTAAAAACAATAAATTGTTTTGCTTTACCATCTAAAAAATATGATATAATAAGCTTAGAAAGAGGTGCCTATGAATAATATTGAAATTGAAATGAAGTATAAAATAACAAAGAAGATTTATGATGAAATAATTGAATATTTTAAAATTGAGAATATAAAAGCAGAAGTAGAAAAACAAAATGATATCTATTTTTCTCCAATTCATTTTCCTTTTTTGGGTGGTGAAATTGATAATGAATGCCTTAGATTGAGAATATTAGAAAACAAAAATATTTTAAGCTACAAAAAATTTATTCCGCCAGCAAACAATGAACCTGCTCATTGTATCGAACATGAATTAGAAATTTCTGATACAGAAAAATTGAAGTTGATTTTAAATGACTTACGGATTAAAGAGGAATTTACTTTAAAAAAAGAAAGAAAAATATTTATTTATAAAAATAATATAGAAATATCATTGGATATAGTTGATCATCTTGGATATTTTATTGAATTAGAAATAATCAAACATGAAAATATTAATGAGGCTATAAATGAGATAAATGGATTTATTAAAAAGTTTAAAATCACTGAGTCAATGCGTAACTATGATGGATATTCATACTTACTGTTTAATGAAAAAAATAAAGAATCTAATGATAATATTTAAATTAAATGAACTTTGAGGGTTCTTTTTTTTGTTACAAATGATTTATTGAAATCTTTTTATGATTTTGTGTTATAATATTTACCAAAAAGAAAAAAGGAGGGAATATATGGCTAGTTTTACTTGTTCAAAAGATGTAAAAACGTATTTAGATTTATGTAGGGAAAAGGAGAACATAATATTGGAAGAATTGAATTGTTTTCCAATAGGCCTTTTTAATCCAGAGAGAAAGGAATTAAAAAAAAGGAAAAAGGATTTAAAATTGGGTTTAAAGCAACTTAGGACGGATATTACTTTTTTTCAGAATCTTTTTAAGCAGTATACCACCTTCGGTAGTAATCTATTTCTTCCTTTTGTAGCAATGTATTTGACTGCAAAAGAAAATGAGGAGTATGTACTAGTTGCAGATGTGCAAGAGGATGATGCTATGCTTGCAATGGCTACGCATACTTACCCAAATAATTTTTTTGGGAAAAACTATAATATAATTACTACCCATTCAAATGGACAAAAACTTTTGAATCAAAATTCTACAGGTTTGTGTGGTGGAGATACTGACGATATTCATGACTTTCTTTTAGTATGTAAGGATAAAAAATATATTTGTTTGGAACAGAAGGATAGATATACCTTATTAGATGGTATTAATTTGGTTGATAGTTATCACTATTACCCTTATTTACTTGATACAGCTTATGAATTGATAGATTTAAAATTTTCTGATGCAAATTTGGGAGATAGTGATAGATTAAATAGGGTATTATCCTATGTGAAAAAGAAGTAAAAAAATAATAGATTACATCCTTATAAGATAAATATAAATTTTCTTATAAAATGCACAACCTGTAATTAAAAATGTGTTTTATAAAAATCAAGTGAGATGTGTAAATAGTAAGGCTATTCTTAAAAATGAGAGTTACAATTTGGGGTATAATACTCCATTTTTTGTTTATACTAGTGACAACATAAAATTAAACATGTTATTTAAACTTTTAAGAGAGAGAACTATATTTTTGAACAACTTTACATATTTAATTTTTTCCTGCCATTAGTATAATAAGAAGGCTATACTCAAATTTTATTATACTAAAAAGTTGACAAATTGGAAAAAAGTGATAGAATAACGTAGCAATACGAGGGGGATTGCTATGGAAAAAGTTATGAGAAAAGATGCTGAAAAGGTAGAATTTATGAAAAAATGTTCTTTTATAAAAAATACAATGATTTGTTTTGTAAAGAAGAAAATTGTAGAGCCTTTAAAAAATAAAATAAAAGAATGTTATGAGACGCAAAAAGAATTTGATGAACAAATCAAGAGAACAGATGAGATGGAAGAACGAATGAATCACATTATGCAAATAAAGTTAGATATAAAGCGTTCAATAAAGGAAGGAAAACCAACGCATGTAACATCAACAAAGAAAATAACGAACCAACCTACTGTGTATGATAGGAAAGTAGATGTGAGTCGCTATTTACGTAAAGAATCTGATGTAGATAGCTTGTTCAAAGTAAGGAAAGTATTAGATAGTCTTCAAAATAGTGCACCAATACATGACAATAGATTAGGACTAGAAAATACAATAAAAGAAAAAAAGACTATTCAAATACCAGAAGAATCTACCATAACAGATAAAAAAGAAAGTGTAAAAACTAGTTCTATGGTGGGACAAGAAGTTGAAGGAAATCTTTGTGTAGCAAAGACAGGAAGTGTTTTAAAACAAGAAGAAAAATGCGAGGATATACAAAAAAAGAAAACAAAAAAAATTACGTTCAATCAGGCTTTAAGTAACGTGAAGGCTATTGATGCCTATGTACAAAAAAACGAGAATAGCAAAGACTTACAAACATTATTGAATATAAGACGATATCTCGATACTAGAGAAGTATATATTTTAAAAATGAAAAAGTCATTACTAATTGCTATGTGTCAGTTTAATGAAGATATACGTGCATTTAGAAATTCTTTTTCGCAAGAAAGTATGGATGCGTTATCTTTAGAGAAATATAGAATGTCAATGAATAAAAAATATAACTATTTTAATTATTTGTATACAAACTATTTTAAAGAGGAAGAAATAGGAGAGGTACTGGGTGCTATAGAAGTTAAAGTTGATTTTATTAATCGACGTATGGGAATAGAAAGTAAAGAACAAGAAATCTTTCCATGTGTGAAAAAGAAAGTAGCATAAAAGGAGTAGTGTCTCCTTTTTTTGTTTGACATTTTCATTTCTTTATTATACACTTTTAATAGAAATTAGTAGAAAAGAGTTGATTTGTTTGAGTATACATGAAAATAGCGATGTGAGAGTTCCTATTAATCCAGATAGTGTATCTATAACAAGAGATAATGCGAAATGTGTCTTATGTGGAAACTGTAGAAGTACTTGTAAATATACACAAGGAGTATATGGAAGATATGATTTAAAAGAAACGAATGATTATGCCATTTGTATTGAATGCGGGCAATGTACAAATGTTTGTCCAACAGGTGCGATTTGCGAAGTAAAAGATTATTTAGAGCTAAAAAAAAGAATCAAGGACTCCAATTATACTTTTGTTTTTGAAACAGCGCCCTCTGTTCGTGTAGCGCTTGGAGAGGAATTTGGTCTTCAACCAGGAAGTTTTGTCGAAGGAAAAATGGTTACTGCCTTGCGAAAGTTAGGTGCTGATTATGTTTTAGATACAGTGGCAGGTGCTGATTTAACTATTATGGAAGAAGCAAATGAACTTTTAGAAAGATTGGGAAATGAGGAACATCTTCCTATGTTTACTTCTTGTTGCCCAGCTTGGGTGAAATTTGCCGAAATTTTTTATCCTGAACTTCTTCCGAATCTATCCAGTTGCAAAAGTCCTATTTTAATGGAAGGTGCCTTAATTAAAACGTATTTTGCACAACAAATGCATATGGATCCAAAAAAAATTATTCATGTTGCAGTTACACCTTGTACTGCCAAAAAGTATGAAATAAAAAGAGAAGAAATGAATGCTTCCTCTAGTGAGTTAGAAGAGTTACGTGATGTTGATTTTGTGATTACGACAAGAGAATTAGCTTCTTGGCTTAAGGAAGAGAACATTGATTTTCTCTCTTTAGAGGAGTCAAACTATGATTCCATACTAGGAGAAGCAACAGGTGCTGGACTCATTTTTGGTGCAACAGGTGGGGTAATGGAAGCCGCTCTTCGTACAGCTTACTTTTATGTCACAGGAGAAAAATTAGAACAAGTCGAATTTGAAGATATTCGAGGACTTGATGGAATTAAAGAAGCAAAAGTGATGCTTGGGGATGTTGAACTATCTGTAGCTGTTGTTACGGGGACAAATAATGCGCATAAATTTTTAGAGTTACTAAAAAAAGGAGAAAAACAATACGACTTTATTGAGGTTATGGCCTGCGTAGGTGGTTGTGTGGCAGGGGGAGGACAACCAAAAGTAAAAGAACCAATGTCTCTTGAAGAAAAAGAAAAGAGAATTGCATCTTTATACGCAAAGGATAGAGCACTTGAAAAAAGATGTAGCTATGAAAATAATGAAATTCAAAAGATATATAATACTTATTTAAAAAAACCAGGAAGCCCTTTAGCGCATAAATTGTTACATACAACTTATACATCGAAAGAAAGCCTTTTACATGAAAGTGTAAAAGTTGAAAATTAAAGATGTGGCCGGTTGCTAAATTTTAGAAATAGGCGTATACTATTGAATATAAAAAGAAGAGGAGGAAAGAACATGAAAGGTAAGAAAAAGAAATTTTTAGTAGGAGGAATTGTCGCTTTCGTAGGTGCTACAGCAGGAGCAATTTTCTTGTCAAAAAAGAAAAAGGCAAAATGTGAAAGTACAAAGAAAGAAAAAATTGAAGAATAAATAGAAAGAGAGGTTTCTCTCTTTTTGCTTTTTGAAGTAAATTATGCTATAATATACTAAAATTTAGGAGGTATTTCATGAAAAAAAATATAATTAAGCTTGTATTTGTTTTATTAATAGGGGTTGTCATTTACTATTTTCTTTTGCCACCAATCAATTTATCGTCTCCACTATTTTGGGGATATGCTCTTCTTTTATTAGGACTTTACCTTTCTCTTCTTTCCTTTTCGATTGATAAAAAAGGAGACATTCTTATTACGAATCGGAAACAAAAAAAGAAATTTCCTATACTATGGGGAGGATATATTCTTTTGTTATTGATTCCTTTTGTTCTTTTATTTATTGGTTCTCCACTTTTCAATGCAAAAGCATATGCAAATAGAATTGATGTTTTAGATGCAGACTTTAAAGAAGATATAGAAGGAGTGAATTTTGATGCACTTCCATTATTAGACAAAGACTCTTCTATGAAATTAGGAGATCGTGTTATGGGACAAATGACAGATTTAGTATCTCAATTTACTGTTTCCGACCTTTATACTCAAATTAATTATAAAGATGAAATTGTTCGTGTAACTCCTCTTGAATATGCAAGTGTGATTAAATATTTTACAAACCATAAAGAAGGGGTAAAAGGGTATATTTTAGTTAACTCCGTTACAGGAAAAGCCAATCTAGTCAAATTAGATAAAGGTATGCAATATATGCCAAGTGCACTTTTTAGTAAAGACTTATATCGTCATCTCCGTTTTTCCTATCCAACAAAAATTTTCGGTTCTGCGTCTTTTGAAATTGATAATGAAGGAAAACCATATTGGATTATTCCAACTTATAAATATACCTTCATTGGTCTTCGAAAAGAGGTAAACGGGGTTGTCATTTTAGATCCGGTAACTGGGGAAAGTGAATTTTATAAAGTAAAAGATGTACCTACTTGGGTAGATCATGTGTATCCTGCTGACTTAATTATTGATCAGGTAGATAACCATGGCGTATATAAAAATGGATTTTTTAACTCTATTTTTGGACAAAAAGGGGTGATTGTAACAACAGAAGGCTATAATTACACTGTACGAGATGATGATGTATATTTATATACAGGAATTACTTCTGTTACAAATGATGAATCCATTTTAGGATTTATTATGAGTAATTTAAGAACAAAAGAAACAAAATTTTATAGTGCAAGTGGAGCGAAAGAAGAATCAGCCCGAAAAAGTGCTGAGGGAAAAGTTCAACAAATGTCTTATACATCTACGTTTCCATTACTGATTAACTTAAATGAAAAACCTACATACTTTTTATCATTAAAGGATAATGCTGGTTTAGTCAAAATGTATGCATTTGTCGATGTAGAAGACTATCAAAATGTAGTTGTAACAGATGCGTCTTTAGGAATAGAAGAAGCGGCGAACAATTATTTAAAAGATGCCCCTTTAGTAAATAAAAGTGATGAGGAAATAACGATTACAATTAAAGAAATAAAAACAGCTATTTTAGATGGATTGACTTATTATTATTTAATAGATACAGAAGACAATTACTATAAAGTTTCTATTAAAGTAGCGCCTAACTTCCTACCTTTTATGAGAGAGGAAGAAGAAATAAAAATTTCTTATCGTACAGGAGAAATCCGAGAAATTACCAAAATACATACAAAATAAAAGAATCTAGTTTACCTAAATTCTTTTTTTTGAATAAAGATGTTGCAATTCCGTTTTATGAAATGTTTTTTCTTATTTTATCTAAACCTGATTTTTCTAATCTAGAGATTTGGGCTTGACTAATTCCAATTTCTTCTGCAAGTTCGAGTTGTGTTTTTCCAACAAAATATCTAGAAAGTAAAATATATTTTTCTTTTTCTTTCAGTTCTTTTATTGCATCTTTTAAAGCAATCCGAATTTCGAGGGGATATAGAGAGTCTTTTTTATCTCCTAATTGGTCTGCTAGATAAATCGTATCCCCACCATCATTATAGATAGGTTCAAACATACTAATGGTGTCTTTTGTTGAATCAAGGGCGTTTGCTACCTCAAATTCAGTTAATTCTAGCTTTTCAGCAATTTCTTTTATGCTTGGTTCTTTTCCATATTGATTTGTTAGTTCTTCCTTTAATTTTAAGGCTTTGTAAGCTGTATCTTTTACACTCCTTGCCACTCGAATGGAACTATTATCTCGAAGGTGTCTTCTAATTTCTCCTAAAATCATTGGAACAGCATATGTAGAAAATTTAACCTCATGAGAAAGATCAAAATTCTCAATTGCTTTGATAAGACCAATACATCCCACTTGAAATAAATCATCCATATTATCACAACGATTGTTATACTTCTTTAAAATCGATAAAACTAGTTTCAAGTTGCCATTAATCAATTCTTCTTTCGCACTTTCATCTCCTTCTTGGTACTTCTTAAATAATTCCATCATTTCTTCATTTGTTAAAACTTTAATATTCGCAGTATTCACGCCACAAATTTCTACTTTATGACGTGCCATAAATAATCTCCTTTCATTTCTATATTGATAAAGGAAAGAAAAAATATACAAAAAAGTTTTTTCTTGTTATAATGAATTAGGTGTTGCATGTGAATTTGTATGATGGATTAAATGAAATGGTTTCTTATATTGAACAACATATTGATGAAAAAATAGAAATGCCAGTATTAGCTAAATTTTTAGGTTGTAGTGCTTATACAATGCAACGTATTTTTTCAATGATGATTGGTTTTACGGTAACAGATTACATTCGAAAAAGGAGAATGTCGTTAGCTGTTTTAAAGTTAAAAGAAGGTGCATCGGTTCTTGATGTAGCTTTGTTTTGTGGCTATTCTTCGGGAGAAGCATTTTCTAGAAAATTTTATGAAGTTTATAAAATACATCCAAAGGACGTAAAAAACAAAAAGGTAGAACTTACTTTTCAACCTATCTTGAAGTTCGAACCACAATCATATTCTAGCAATATTACTTATCGTATTGAAGAGGAAAGTAGGCAACTATTTTATGGTGCATATAGATGTGTTACACGAAGTATTCCTAAAATGGCAGAGCTCTTTTGGAAAGAAATGAAAGAAAAATATCCTTCTCTTTTAGAAAATTTGCCACGTTATGCAGTAATTGAAGAAAAAGAGGAATATTCTCGTTATTGGATTCTTTTAAAAGAATCACATGAAAATTTAGAACCTTTTTATATACCAGAAGGAAAGTGGCTCGTATTTAAGGGAAAAGTTTTGAAGGGAAGAAAATTGAACAATTATGTTTTACAATATATGATACTTATTTAAAAGCCATTCCTTATAGAAGAAATGAAAAATATACATTAGAACTCTATTATGAGGATTATATGGAAGTATGGATTTTAATTGACTGATAAAAACAATACTTGATTTATCAGTTTTTTTGTATTTATTTTCTTTATAATAAAGGTGGTGATTGTATGAGAGATGATATATTGGAATTTTATAAAGGGGTAAGTAAGTATACAAATTATAGTTTGTATAAAGATTATTTTATAGGTTTACCTGATGACTTAAAGGAACTGACACAATTGATTCATGATAATTATATTCATCGGATTGTTCTATTTCAAGGGTACAAAGAAAAAAATAAGATTTCTAAAGAATACCCTTGGTATAGATATCGGTGTGATGATGATATTTTATTGACTGTGCCAGCTATTGTAAGTGAACTTTTTAGATTGGATTCAAGAGGATTAACCCATTTTAGACAAACGAAAGATAAAGTTGTTATTACATGTCGATATGCTTCTATTTTATTAGCCTCTATTTTAAAAGCAAAAGGATTTTCTACTCGAGTTCGCTCTGGTTTTGCTCCTTATATCGATCAGGAAAAATATCCTGACCATTGGATTTGTGAAGTATGGTGTGAAAAGAAGAATAAATGGATATTAGTTGATGCAGATGAAATAGAGGTAGACGTAGAAGAATATACAAATGTCGATATAGATAGAAAACAATTTTATTTTGCAGCGGAGGCTTGGTTGGATGTACGTCATGGAAAGATAGAGATTGATAAGTTTTTACATGGGAGTCATGTACAAGGCTTATCCATGTTAGCACGTACCTTATTTTTTGATTTTCATTCTTTAATGAATGATGAAGTATCTTACTTGTTTTTTCCTACTTATATTGATACAGAAGAGGAATTTTATAATTTATCGATAGAAGAGTTAAAACAACTTGATGATTTGGCAGTTCTTCTATTAGATGTAGATAAAAACTTTGATGAATTACGTTATTTATTTGAGAATGACCAAAGATTCAGGAGTATCAATACGCCTCTTACCTCAGATAGAGATCATTTAGAATTAGAGATATAAATCATGTTTCTAGTTCTTTTTTCATAAGATATAGTAGGTGATTTTATGCATTTGTCAGATTTACAAAGTAAAGATATTATCAATATAAAAGATGGAAAAAAGGTTGGAAATATTATTGATGTTATATTGGATGCTAGTGGAAATTTAGATTCTTTGGTAGTACAAAAAAATAAACTTTTGTCCTCTATTTTTCCCGGAAAAGATGAATTTAAGGTAAAATGGAGCCAAATAAAGAAAATTGGAGAAGATGTTATTTTAGTTGATGTTGCCATTTAAAATATTTTATTAGGTATGTGAATCCAAAATATTAATCACAAACGAAGAAATAGGGATTATTATTAAAGTTGTTTTTTTGGAATTTTGATTACACAAAAAGGACAACCATAGAGGATTGCCTTTTTGTCAATGTAAGTTGAATCTTTTGGTTAAATTATTGAATCGAAGTGATAATATAAATATCATTTGCAATAATATTCTGTTTGCTTACAAAGGAATTACACCAAATATACTAAGTAATTCAATTCATTTGATTAATCTTGTTCATAAGGGAATGAAAAAGGTTATAGAAAAAGTTACTTATATATGTTATAATGAGGTACAGGAAGGTGTATTTATGAAAGTATTACTTTATACAGAAGGGCTAAAAACAATAGGGAAGTCAGGATTAGGAAAAGCTGTTCAGCATCAAATTAAGGCTTTAGAAGACAATAAAATAGAATATACATTAGACCCTAAGTGTAAAGATTATGATCTTGTTCATATTAATTTTTATGGATTAAAGTCCTATCGATTAGCGAAAAGGGCACGTAAAATGGGAAAGAAAGTTGTTTACCATGCGCATTCTACCGAAGAGGATTTTAGAAACTCGTTTATTTTTTCTAATACAGTGGCTCCTTTATTTAAATGGTGGATTTGTAAGTGTTATCGTTTAGGAGACCATATTATTACTCCAACAGAATATTCAAAAAGTCTTTTAGAGAATTATCACTTAAATAGACCAATTACAGCAATATCGAATGGAATTGATATGCAATTTTTTACACGAAATGAAGAGGACGGACAAAAGTTTAGAGATACATATGGATTTAAGAAAACTGATAAGGTAGTGATTGGAATAGGTCTTTACTTGGAAAGAAAGGGAATTTTGACTTTTGTGGAAATGGCAAAAAGGCTTCCTGAGTATCAATTTATTTGGTTTGGTTCTTCGCCACTTTCTGTATCTCCTAAGAAGGTAAAGCAAGCGGTTCATACAAAACTACCAAATTTAACCTTTGCAGGTTATGTAGAACGGGATATGATACATGCTGCATTTTCTGGATGTGATTGTTACTTATTTCCTACTTTGGAAGAAACAGAGGGTATCCCTATTTTAGAAGGTTTATCTGAAAAAGCAGATATACTTGTTCGAGATATTCCTATTTTTGGATTTCTAACAGATGGCGAAGAAGTATATAAAGCCAAAACAGATGATGAGTTTGAGCAAAAGTTAAAAGCTTTATTAGAAGGAAAGGTCCCTTCCTTAAAAGGAAAGGGCTATGAAATTGTTAAAAATATGGAAATTAAAACAGTTGGAAGAAAATTGATTTCAGTATATGAAGAAGTTTTAAGATGACCATATATGCAGAAATAGAAGGAAAAGAAAATTTAACTTCTTTTTTACAGGAAAACTAAAAAATATAAATGGTGATTGAAGAATAGATTGGTTATAATGAATACTTTAATAAAAGAATTGTAAAGAATTAGAAGGATATTGTGTATTGGAAAATGACAATAATAGAAGGGGACAATGTAGAGCAAGAAGTAATTGTGAAATATGCAAATAATAAGTGGCTTTATAAAAAGGCTATATCTATATTATAAGGTTGTTGTAAGAACGAAAATGGAAGGTATAAATAACCTCTCCCCCTCATCTACAAAAAACTAGGTTAGAATGGTTTACCTAGTTTTTTTTCTGTTTTTATAAATATAGATCTGCACTTTAATTTATCAAAAAAATGGCATTTTTCGTCAAATTAAATTGTAAGGATTTTATTCCAATTCCTCCATATGACAACAGGAACCCGATTATTATTCTTTTAAAGGGTAAGCTAACAATTCTTTAAATTGTTAGCTTTAGAGCATTTACGAATAATAATCGCCTATTGTCAATGGATTTTCTCGGCATAAAAATCTGCTATATTTTAATTTGACGAAATCGATGTCAATTTATTTTGACGATCTATACACTTAAAAAAGTGATTTTCCAATCACTTTCCTTTTTCATTTTCTACTTTATTTAAAAACCTTGTATAAAACAGATAATAAAATAAACACTTCCAAGAACAAAAGTGGCTCTCGTAATAAAAAGTTCTCCTCCTCTTTCCTTACGATTTTTAAATAAGTCACTATTCGCACCTGTGAATATATTTCCTTCTTCTACTTTACCTGCCTGTAATAAAACAATTGCTATTAATAAAACACATACAACAATAAGTACTGTTTCCATACTTCCACCTCACTATCTAAAATACCATATTTTCACCTTTTTGTAAAGTTATTCAAAAATATCTCCTATTAAATCTTCTTTATTTTGAATTCCATTCAAATAATCAGATGCCCTCATTTTAGGTTTTCCTTCTATTTGAATTTCCGTTAGAACAATCTCACCATTTCCTACTTTTACACCTATACCATCTGGATACAGATTACAAATCGTTCCATCAAGTTTATTTGGATAATGCGCATCACTAATACGTGTTTTCCATATTTTCATACGTTTTCCTTTTAACATAGCATATGCGCCTGGCCATGCATTTAATCCTCTTACTTGATTATGAATCACATATTTTGTTTTACTAAAATCGATTTTTTCATCTTCTTTTTTTATAGTAAATGCGAATGTTGCTTCTTCATGGTTTTGTGGTATTCTTGGAGCTGTTTTATCAATAATACTTGGAAGTGTTTCTAAAAGTAAATCCCGTCCAAGAATTTTCAATTTATCATGTACCATGCTAGCTGTATCATCTTCGCCAATTTGAATTTCCTTCTGCGCAATAATATCCCCTTGATCTAGTTTAGCATTCATATGCATAATGGTAATTCCTGTCTTTTCTTCCCCTTGCATAACTGCACGATGGATTGGTGCCCCACCACGGTATTTTGGAAGTAGAGAAGCATGGACATTAATACAACCATATTCTGGTAAATATAATAGTTCATTGGGTACTAAATTTCCATAGGCGCATGTAACAATAAGTGTCGGTTTTAACGAATAAATTTCTTCTAAAGCATCACTTAGTTTTTCTGGTTGTAAAACCAAAATAGTATGATCATTCGCACACTTTTTTATAGGAGAAATTGTAACAGTTCCATTTCTACCATTTATACGATCTGGTTGTGTAATTACCGCTCTTACATCATAATTTGCAATCAAACCTTCTAAAACAGGAACGGCAAATTCTGGTGTTCCCATAAATAAAATGCGAACCTTTTTATTTAATTTAATCTGTTCAATATCTAATTCATTTTCCATATTCTATCCCCTTCCTATGAATACTCTCTATTTTTAATAAATTTAAAAGCGAAATAGATAATTCATTAATACTTGATAAACCTCAGGTCTTTCTACAACCTCATTGTTTTGGGTCATCTTTTGTATTTCATTTAAATCTACAAATTTAACTGCTTGTACTTCCTCTGTTTGAAAAAGAAGTGTTTTATCATCAATACCTGATGTTCTCAATATGAAAAAATCATAAAATTGTCTTTCCATAAAATTTTCACTAAATTTTTGTTCTTTTCGAAAACAATACATGTATCGAAAATCCTTTATTTCGGTCCTATAACCAAGTAACACACTTACCTCTTCATTGATTTCACGAGCCGCTGCCGATAAAGCATCCTGTCCAGCCGAGATATGACCCGCAACAGAAATATCCCACATCCCTGCATTTTTTTACTTCTTAAAACTTCTTTGTTGTAACAATATTTGATTCTTCTCATTAATGATTGCTACAACAATGGCTCTATGCCACAACCCTTTTTGATGCACTTCATCTCTTGAAAGTACTTGCCCTGTAAATATCCCATTTTCATCAAGAACATCAATTAATTCCATATCTTTTCCTCCTGTCACTCTCGTTTTTTAATAGTAATCTATAATTTCCTATATTTCTTCTTTTGCTTTCTTATTAAAACTGTGATTTTTTCTACTACTATATTTTATATCATAATTGGATTTATATCAATATCTACTATTATTTTTGACCCTAAATACATATTTTGTATTTCTTTAAATGCTTCATACATTTCTTTTGAATTTTTGTATTTGATTAAAATCTGTACAAAAAAAATATCATTTACTTTTGGAATAAGTGCTGTACTCGGTCCCAAAACAAAGGTGTTTTTATATTTTTTTTCTCTTAGATAGGTTGCAATTTTTTTTCCTTCTTCAAATAATACATTTAAGTCTTTTCCTTTTAGTTTTATTAAGGATAAATTGTAATAAGGACTATAATTTAATTGTTTTCGAATACGCATCTCCTCATTATAAAAAGCTTCATAATTGTGCTCTTTTGCATAAACCATACTATAGTGATCAATTGCAAACCCTTGAATAATAACCTCTCCTTTTTTCGTACCTCTTCCTGCTCTTCCTGCTACTTGAGAAAGAAGTTGGTATGTCCTTTCTCCACTTCGAAAATCGGGAATATTAAGTCCAGCATCTCCATTTAAAACACCAACTAAAGTAACATCCCTAAAATCAAGCCCTTTTGCAATCATCTGTGTTCCAAGTAGAATATTGGCTTCTTTTTTTTCAAAGGAATCAATAATTTTTTCATGAGCTCCTTTTCTAGAAGTAGTATCCATATCCATTCGAAGAACTTTTGCTCCTTTAATATGTTCTAAAATATATTCTTCTAATTTTTCTGTTCCCATTCCTCTTTCCTGAAAATCTCTGTTCCCACATTCTGGGCAAACCTCTTTTTTCTTACTCCCATATCCACAATAGTGACAACGCATTGTATTCGAAGATTTATGATAGGTTAAGGGAATATCGCAGTGGGGGCAAGTATCTTGATAGCCACATGATGGACAAGTAATCACTCTTGTATACCCTCGCTTATTTAGAAGAAGAATCACTTGTTCTCCATTTTGGATACGTTCTTCTATTCTCTCCTTTAACGCTTCCGATAGGACTGCATTTCCAGCTTTTATCTCCTCTTTCATATCCACTAAATAAACAAAAGGGAGGGTCGCATTTACCCTGGAAGTTAAAGTAAGTAATTGGTATGTTCCTAATTTGGCTTTTGTATATGTTTCAATCGAAGGAGTCGCACTTCCAAATACAACGGGGATATTATGGTATTTTCCCCTCCATAAAGCAATATCACTTGCATGGTACTTTGGCGTATTTTCCTGTTTGTATGTACTTGAATGCTCCTCATCTAAAATGATAATTCCTATGTTTTTTAAGGGTGCGAAAATGGCACTTCTAGCACCAATCACAATTGAAACTTCACCTCTTTCGATTTTTCTCCATTCGTCATATTTTTCCCCATCGCTTAATTTAGAGTGTAGAATAGCAATAGAATCCCCAAATCGCTTTAAGAACTTTTCAGTTACTTGAGGAGTTAAACTAATTTCAGGAACAAGTAAAATGGCAGTTTTTCCTATTTTTATTTTTTCCTCAATCAAAGACATATATACTTCTGTTTTCCCACTCCCTGTAACGCCATGAAGTAAAAAAGGTCTAAAGGTATCCATTTTTAAAACTTCATCTACAACAGTCTGTTGCTCTTCTGTTAGAATAACTTTTTCTCCTTGTTTTTCTCCTTGTTTTTGGTACCTGTATTTTTCTCTTTTACTTTCCTTTATAATTCCATTTTTTAAAAGGGTCTTATAAGAAGTTCCTATCATTTTTTCTTTTAAAACTTCCCCATCCTTTAAACTTTCAACCGTTTTTCTCTGTCCCTCATTCTTGCATTTTTCAAGTGCTTCTTGATAAGGAACAGCTAAAGAAAGATAAATAGCATATTGAATCGATACCTTACTCTTCTTTTGTGCTTTTAATGCTTTAGGTAACATCGTTTGATAAGCATGAATTAAATGACATAATGTTTTATTTTTAATATATTCTCCCAATTTTAATAATTCTTCATTTAAAACTGGTTCACTATCGATGACACAAATAATATCTTTTACCTCAAATTCTACTTTTTCTTCACTTATTTTTAAAATAAAACCCTCTAACTCTTGTCTACCAAAAGGAACAAGTACACGCATTCCAACAAGGACAGTCATAGAATCAGGTATATGATAAGAGAATGTACGATTCATCCCTTTGGCTTTTATTTCAACAAGAACTTCTGCTATCATATACTCGACTCCTCTCCTAATCAAGGCATTCCACCTTCACCTTACAATTTATTTTTAAAATACCCTTTTTATAAAATGTTACTAAAATGTTTAATCTCTTTTTATCAGAATAATTCATACCTTATACCCTTAATCTTAAGAAGAATATTGTTTTAATCTTTTACTACTTCAATAGTTGCATCCAATTTATGAAATAAATAAGTTACAAAATAATCTAATTTCTTATAAACATAAAGAGACGCTAAAGTAAGAACAAAAGCAATCAGAGCACTTGCATAAGTCATTGGCATTAAATTGAAAAATTCATATTGAAAAATAAGACAATAGATAAAGCCAAGTAACATTGTGAAAAATAATGTTCTTCTAATCCAAGTAAATGGTCTACATATTTTAAGTAGATAAATAAATCCTGTTATAGCCGTTAAAATGACGCAAAGTGAGCTTTGCAATTCATAAGTTAAATCAAACACATTAGTAAATGCAGTTACTAAAGCAACGTTGAAAAATACAGTCATTGCTGTTGGAAGACTTCTACTTACTACTTTGAGTAAAAAATTTCCCTTGACAATTTCATTGTTTGGTTCTAAAGCTAAAATAAATGAAGGTGTTCCTATTGTAAAAGTCGTAATAAGTGTTAGTTGAATGGGAACAAAAAAATATTTATTTGATATTAAAACGCTAAAGACAATCAGTAAAATCGTATAAATGGTTTTTACTAATAAAAGAGATGCACTTCTTTCAATATTATTAATGGTTCTTCTTCCTTCCATTACAATTGGAGGAATTGAATCAAAGTTATCATTGAGTAAAACCAGTTGCGCTACATTGCGTGCGGCATCACTTCCACTGGCTACTGATATTGCGCAATCACTTTGTTTAAGCGCCAAAACATCATTCACCCCATCCCCCGTCATAGCAACAGTTAATCCTTGGCTCTGCAAAACCTTGATGATTTTTTTCTTTTGTTCTGGTTTTACACGCCCAAATACTTGGTAATTTAAAACAACATTTTCTAATTCTTCATCTGTTAATTCCCCTACATTAATACCTGTTGGTTTTTCCATTCCTACCTTTTCGGCAATATTTAAAACAGTTTTAACATTATCCCCTGAGATAATCTTTACATCGACTCCTTGCTTTTTAAAATAAGCTAGCGTATCTTTTGCCTCTTTTCGAATGACATCTTCTATTAATACAGTTCCAAGAATTTGTGTATTTTGGGGATTTGTATCGATAGCTCCCTCTCCTTTTACAAGAACCATGATTCGGTAATGTTCTTGGTATGTATTTAAAACATCTTCTATTTTCTTTACTTCTTTTTTTAATAGAAATTCAGGGGCCCCGATATAAAAAGTTCCGTTCTTTTCTAATTCTAATCCTGAAAATTTACGTTCTGATGAAAAAGCGAGGCTTGATTTTACTGTATCAGGACTACCTTTTTGAAATTTATTTTTTAAAGCAAGCATGGTTTCATTGGTATCCATAGAATAGGTAGCATATAAAGATAATGCATGCTCCAATTCTTCTTTTGTTGTTGTTTCATAAGGAATAAAATCCACGACTTGCATTTTCCCCTCTGTTAATGTCCCTGTTTTATCTAAACAAATCACGTTCACACGCGCAAGAGTCTCAATACAATAAAGCTGTTGCACCAGTACCTTATATTTAGATAATCGAATAACGCTTACTGCCATAACAGAACTTGTTAAAAGAACAAGACCTTCAGGTATCATTCCAATTAAAGAAGCAACCGTTGTAAATATTGCTTCTGTTACATTTCCTCCTGTTGCATCAACTTGAGATAAATACATAATTACCCCAATTGGAATAATTAAAATAGAAAGAATTTTTAATAACTTTTCAAAAGAATTCATAATAATAGAATTCACTTTTTTCTCATATTTTGCTTCTCTTGATATTTTAGATACATAGTTTTCTTTTCCAATATGTTCTACTTGTGCAAAACAAGTCCCACTCACAATAAAGGATCCAGATAACAACATATCTCCTTTTTTCTTTACAATAGCATCTGGTTCCCCCGTTAAAAAAGACTCATTTACCTCCACTTCCCCATCTAAAAGGATACTGTCACACACCACTTGTTTTCCTAATGTCAATTTTAGAACATCATCTAAAACAAGTTCATCTATTTTAACTGTTTCTTCTTTTCCACCACGTACTACTGTTAAGCTAGATTCTGAAATAACAGATAATTTATCAATAATTCTTTTTGATATGATTTCTTCAATTATACTAATAATAGAATTGACGATAATCACTCCCATAAATAAGCAGTTTTTGATTCCTTCAAAAAGGGCATGATTTAAAACACCAGCTATAAATACAGCTAAACCTAAACCAATATTTAGAAAATTAAAATAAGTAAAGAAATTTCCGATGATAATTTGCTTAATTGTCTTTGTCTTTGGTTGATCATCATAATTAACTAAATCCTCTTTTTTTCGTATCTCTACTTGTTCTAATGTTAATCCCTCTTCTATACTTGGGTTAAATCTCTCCATACTGTTCCCTCCTTTCTTATTATAGCACGTTAAAAATAAAGTGTGTTTAAAAAGTGGGTTTCTATGGATTATTTTAGGAAATAAAATTTCTTTACTTTTTTATCTTCAATAATAAGTTGTTTTATTAGAAAAATATAATTTCACTCCCCCTGATTAGACAATGCTGTTGATTTAATTTTTTATTATTTCTCCTATGTTCATGGTCATCATTTTCTATCCTAAAATAATTATACCTATTTATAATCAACTAATTTGGAGAAGAACTACTTTATCTTATACTCTCAAAAAAGATGATATGGAGCGATAAGTTAATGCTCTTTATCATCTTCTTATTGTATCGCTTTGGTTATATTCATACTTCTTAACATATTCATTTAAAACTTGAATCATTCTATTATAACCAGATTGACTCATATTATTAGAAACAAAGTTGTCGTGCGAATATTGACCACGTCTTTCGGCCATATGATTTTCACCAAAATCCCAAATATAATAAGTATTTTTAAATTCCTCAAAAGTCTTTCCGTTGGCTGCATCAAGAAAACTTTTCGCAGCATCTATAAACGAACCTCCATTTTGAAGAATCCAATTTTCTATACCAACGCCTCCTAAACCACCTTGGGGAATTTCCCCACGATTTGGCTTATATACATCACCTTGTTTTAAAACTTGTTTAGCAAGTAATATGTTTGCCACAACATAATTATATTGTTGAGGGTTTTGATTATAAATATTTGATAATCTCTCTTGTAAACACATATCGGTAGAATAAGAAACTTTATCTGTTTTCATTGTAAAAGTAATATCAATATCAACACAAGTGTCATCATCTATTTTTACTTTTTTAAGCCTAAAATCGCCTGTACTAGTTAATTCTGAGGAATTCTCTTTTTCAAGTCTTTTTAATATATTTTTCTTTAATTCATCCATTTTAGAAGGATTTGATAATATACTTTTATCTAACCTCATCATAAAATCAAAGTCCCCTTCATCTGGTTTATTCGTACCTCTTCCAGTTGAACCAATATCAATAAGTTCTACAGTACCTTCTGATAAGTCACCATCAATTTTATCTTTAAGAACTAATCCTAATTCTAATAAAGATTCCTTTATTAATGAATTGATTAAATCACTTTTTCTTTTTGTTTCAGTATTATATTGTCCTATTCGTTCAACAATAATTGATGTATCCTCATTTACTAAATTATTTGAGAAAACATAATTATTTTCTCCATAATACGAAAGACCTGACATTTTACTCCTTAAAATATCGTAATCTTCTGGAGTAAAGACTAATTTACCATCCATATTAACAACTGGTATATAAAAACCATTCATTGCAATTTCTAAACCTATTCTATCAAAATGACTCCTAGAAACTATGTAACTTATTTCACTAGTTGGAAATCCTGTTCTTATACCGTAATGACCCTCTTGTAAAGTTTTAAATGCTTCCAATTTAGAAAATTTTGGAGATAAGTTGTGACCATTTTCTAAATTAGTTGAATTTCTAGTGATTTCTATCCTACTAGGATCATTTTTTAAAACAAACCATGTACTTCCATAACTTCCACTAATTGTAGAACCAATGATTCTTCCTAATTCGCTAGATTGTTTACCATTCATATCTTTTAATAATATTCTTGATAAATCTGTATCTAATGGAGTGGCATCACTATTAGAAGAATCTCCCAAAAATTCTTTGGAGACACTCCCATTTTGTAAAATTCTTGATAAGTACTTAACATCATTAATTCCTTTTACAAAATCTCCTTCTTCTAGAATAAATGGTCCATTTATTTTTTCTCGATTTCTTTTATCTGTCTCTGAAATGATATATTCAAAATATTTCTTTGCACTTTCAAATGTATCAATGCCAGAAATACCACATAATTTTTTTACAATAATATCTGGAATTTCTTTATAATTATTACCCGCTAAGTTTAATCTATCAACTACGTAATTAATTCTTAACAGCAAGTCTTCACATACCGTTGAACCTGTTTTTTTATTTTTCCATTTATCATAACTATCTAATATGATTTCAATTTTATCAAGATACTTAATTAAAATTATTTTTTCAGAATTATTCAAACTATTTAATAAAGTTTTATTAGTCATAACATTAGTTAATATATTATTTCCTTTATCAATTTCAGTTATAAATTCTTTTAAACTTCTATTATTTGATCCAAATGCGCATTTTAATAAATCATTGAAAATAATCAAATCCATTATTTGTATTTGATATTGGCTATCTTTAAACCTATTTAATAGTGGCGAATAATTCCTATAATCTCTAGAATTAGAATGTAATAACTTAAATACTTCAAATATTTTACCTACATAAGGTATATTATTTTTTACAAATATATCTTCTACTTTTGAAAAATATTGCAATGGATTATCATGATTTAGTACATGCTTTGCGATTAAATCTCCAAAAGCTTGCAATTCACTTGAATTTGACATCTCGATTCTAAATAATATTTGAGATATTTTATCTAAATTTTCCATATTAATATTTTCATAGTTTGCAGAAACATAAATGCTATATAATTTTCTTATCTTTTCATTTTTAATGTTGCTATATTCATTTAAAATTTTCATTTGTTTATCATCAAATACTTGTTTTAATATGTTTTTATCAAAATGATATAAATATTCAAATGAACCATTTTTAAAAAATGTTCTCATAACTTCTTGATAGTTATTTATTGTTTTTAATCCATTAACTTTTATTTCGTTAGATTTAATTTGTGCTATTACTATAAATTGACTTTCTTGTTTTTCTAAAGTAGATATTAAATTTACTCTTACCAGTTCATCTTCTATTTTATTTATTACTTTTAGTTTAAAATTATCTTTCGTTAATAAATTAATTGCATTTATTTTAAAATTGTTATCAGACATTGAATTTATTATATTTGCTTTTAGATCTTCAGAATTTATTAATGATAAAAATTTATATTTAACATTATCATTAGCTACTTTAACAAGAACGCTTGCTTTATTATATTCATTCTTTAATTGAGATATCGCACTATACAATAAATCTTCGTTCTTAAAAGAACTTATAATAGTTATCTTTTCCGAATCCTCATTTACTTGCCTTAATAATTCATATTTGATATTTTCATCTCTAATCGTACTTATGAGTTTTGCTTTATAATCATCTCTAGTAAGTAATGATAAAGCTCTAGCCTTTAATTTATCACTAGTTATAGTTACCAGTACTTCAATTCGTTCCCATTCTGCTTTAATACTATTTGATAAATTTAGTCTATCAACCTCATCTGTTAAAGAATTAATCACAATAACTTTATTTTGATCAAATTCTATAAATGACAATGATTGCTCGATTAAATTAATATCTGTTAAAGAACTTATGATTTTTATCTTGCTAGAATCATTTTTTAATTGTTTAAGCCCTTCTAATTTTAATTGTTCATTACTAAATGTACTTATTACTTTTTCTTTATATCCATCATCATATAAATATTTTAATAGTGACAATTTAGTATTTTCGTCTACCATTTTTTGTGTTATATTATATTTCAAATTATCACTTTTCAGTAATTCAACTGTTTTAATCCTTAAAGTTTCCCCAAAAGTCTCTATAACTTTCATTTTTTCAAAATCATCATTTACTTGCCTTAATAATTCATATTTGATATTTTCATCTCTAATCGTACTTA
>CAPHZB010000018.1:0-125 GCA_948629335.1 uncultured Bacilli bacterium | reverse complement strand
TTTCTTTATATCCATCATCATATAAATATTTTAATAGTGACAATTTAGTATTTTCATCTGCTAAATTCATTATAGGCGTCTTCCAAAAATAAAAGTTACAATTTGACAAAAATAAAACAACTTCG
>CAPHZB010000017.1 GCA_948629335.1 uncultured Bacilli bacterium | reverse complement strand
AATAATTTTGATTGCCTTTTTCGTGCTTATTCCTCTAGGGTGTGAACAGTTACTAAAGAATAGATAAATCGTCCAATAATGTCTTGTCAATGAAAATAATTTATGTTATTATAAATACGTTGGAAAAGAGGTATAGAATATGAAGAAAAATATAGTAATAGGGGTACTCAGTGTTCTTGTTGTAGGCTTAAGTGGAGTTCTTGTATATATGGGTATACAGAATAAGGAAAAAGATACGAAAGAACCTGAAAAAAATAATACACAAGAGGGAGAGGTAGGAAACAATACCAATATAGAGGAAACGAAAAAAGAATATATTCATTTTACAAGTACAGAGTTAAAATTTGATAAAGATGAAGAAACAGGAATTGGAATAATGATAGAAGTAAAAGACGGAAAATTAGTAGAAACAAGTAATACAGGGTTAACATTTAGTGGAATAGAGGGAAAAGTCAAATATTTTACTTATGATATCGATTGTGCTGGTTTAATTGGATTTTTAGTTTTAACAGAAGAAAATAAGGTGTATGCAGCCTCTTATGATTATGCAGGAACTTATGGAGAATCTGATAAAAATATTGCATTTATACAAGTAAAGACAGACGAAGTAGTAACAGATATTACAGAGTTTGTTAATCCAATAGTTACTTCTTGTAGTGGTATTTATTTAGGCGTTGTTTTGGAAAATGGAAAGATTTATGGAGTAGAGGATTATAGACTTGGTATGATAGATTATAGTGCATATAAAGATAAATTTGTTTGGACAATTATTTATTCTGACAATACAGTTGCTGCTACTTCAGAGGCTAGTGAGAATAAGAAAATACAGTATAATAATCAAAAAATTATAGCTAAAAAAATATATAAAGGTGGTACTTCTGGATTTTCTGAGATTTATTATATTCAAGATAAAAATGATAAACTCTATAAGGTAGAAATCGAAGCAGATGAAGAACTTGTTATACAGACTAAGAATGTTTCATTAGTAAAAGATGCAATTGTTGGCACTATTGAAAAACAAGATGATAGTCATATAAAAGTAACCTATAAAGATAATACAACAGACGAGTTAGAAGTAAAATTAGAATATGGAATTTATGATGCTACTAAGTAAAAATAAAGAAATTTAGATGGAAGTCTAAGTTTTTTTATGTTAATTAAAAAGGGATGACATCTTTCAAAGACAGATAGGAATTGGTGGTTTTTTCGACAAGAACATTGCGGATGTACTTTTAGACATGGTATAATAGGTGAAGGTGATGACATGGAAAAAATACTTTTGGTTGATGGAAATAACTTAGTATTCAGAAGCTATTTCGCAACAGCTTATAATGGAAATTTAATGAAGAATTCAAAGGGATTCCCAACTAACGCACTATTTGGTTTTACGAGTATGATTCATAAAATAGTAACAGAGGAAAAACCAACCTATATGATTGTGGCTTTTGATAAAGGAAAAACATTTAGGCATGCCAAATATACAGAATACAAAGCAGGTAGAAATGCAACACCTGATGAGTTAAAAATGCAGATTCCTTTATGTAAGGAACTTTTAACTCATATGGGAATAAAATATTATGAATGTGATAACTATGAAGCAGATGATATTATTGGGACTTTTGCAAAATTTTGTGATGAAAAAGAAGAATTCATTGGAACCATTATTTCAAGCGATAGAGATTTACTACAATTAATTAGTCCTGATGTAGATATGAAACTTTTAAAACAAAAGGATTATATTCGTTACAATAAAACGACATTTTTTGAAGATTATGGAATTGACCCTATAAAGGTTATCGATTTAAAAGCATTAATGGGAGATGCATCAGATAATATTCCAGGAGTAAATGGGATAGGAGAAAAAACAGCTTTAAAACTATTACATGATTATGGCTCTTTAGATGGTGTCTATGAAAATTTAGATAAGTTAACACCAAAAATGCGTGAAAAGTTAGAAAAAGATAAAGAAAATGCTTATATGAGTTATGATTTAGCAACCATCTATAAAAGTGTTCCTATGGAGATTAACATAGATGATGTAAAAATAAAGGAACAGAATAAAAAAGCATTAATTCAATTATACGAGGAAGTTGAGTTTCAGTCTTTCTTATCAAAAATGGATCAAAAAATAGAAGCAAAATTAGACGAAGCTAAAATCATTCAGAATGTAGAGGAAATTCATTTAACAAAACCATCTAGTTTATATATGGAGTTATTAGGTACAAATTACCATATGTGTAAGGTACTAGGTTTAGGGGTTTATAATGATGAGGAAAGTTTTTTTATTCCTTCTTACTTAATAAAAGAAGCTTATCCAAAAATAAAAGATTATATTGCTTATGTTTATGATTTAAAAAAAATATATGTTGCTTTTAAGTGGATGCATCTTGATGATTTTAAGGCTGATTTTGATGTTATGATTGCATCTTATTTGCTTGATTATAATGTAAAAGAAGATATTGCCTATTTAGGAAATGCCTTAGGATACGATATTCCGTACTATCATCATGTTTATATGCAAAAGACAAAAGTATATAAAGAACCAAGTATGGATGTCATTGCTTCTAATGCGGTTATGAAAGCAAGATTTACGTATGAAATTCAAGGTAGATTGAAAGAAGAAATTGAAAAAGAGAGTATGGAAAAGCTTTATTATGAGATGGAACATCCACTCGCTTATGTTTTGGGAGATATGGAATATAGTGGAGTTCATGTGAATCAGGAAACCTTACATGCAATGGGAGAGGAACTAAAAGAAAAAATAGACGTTTTAGAAAAAGAGATTTATGCAGATGCTGGTTGTACATTTAATATCTCATCTCCAAAACAATTAGGAGAGATTCTATTTGAAACGATGCAACTTCACTATCCAAAACGAACGAAAAAGAATTATTCAACAGCAGTAGAAATATTAGAGAAAATTAAAGATGAACATCCAATTATAGAAAAAATATTATCCTATCGCTTAGTGACAAAATTATATGCAACCTATGTAGAGGGGTTAAAAAACTTTATCTTAGAAGATGGAAAAGTACATACAATTTATACACAAACACTAACAAGAACAGGAAGGTTGTCTTCCATTGAGCCAAATCTTCAAAATATTCCTATTCGTAATGAATACGGAAAATTAATTCGAAAAGTATTTACACCAAGTAAAGATTCCATTATTATTAGTGGAGATTATTCTCAAATTGAACTTCGTTTATTATCTCATATGGCTCATGTAGAGACAATGATTGAAGCATTTAAGAAAGATGAAGATATTCATACACATACAGCAAGTGAAATTTTTCATGTTCCAGAAATAGATGTAAATAGTGATATGCGTAGAATTGCCAAAGCAGTTAATTTTGGAATCATTTATGGAATTAGTAGTTATGGGTTATCAGAAAATATTGGTATGAAAACCCACGAAGCAAAAGAATTTATTGATAACTATTTAGAAACATATCCAGGAATTAAAGAGTATATGGATAAAACGGTGGAAAAAGCATATAAAGATGGTTATGTGAAAACTTTATATGGAAGAAAGAGAGTGATTACAGAATTAAATAATAAAAATTTCACTATTCGACAAACAGGAGAAAGAATTGCTTTAAATACGCCGATTCAAGGAACAAGTGCTGATGTTATAAAATTAGCCATGGTTAAACTAGATCAAGAATTTAAAAAACAAGGTTTAAAATCAAAGATGATTATTCAAGTACATGATGAACTTGTTTTAGATGCTTTGGAAAATGAAAAAGAACAGGCTATTCAAATTATGAAAGATGTTATGGAAAATATTGTGGAACTTGAAGTTCCTCTCAAAATTGATGTAGAATATGGGAGTGATTGGTATCAAGCCAAATAGGAGGGTTATGTGTGAAAAATACATCTCATGTGATGTTAATTAGTTTTTTTACTAATTTTTTTCTTTCCATTGTGAAAGTAATTATTGGATTTATTTCGAAATCTAGCGCTTTAGTTGCAGATGGAATTCATTCTTTTAGTGATTTAATTACAGATGTTGTTGCCTTATTTGGGAATGTTTTATCGAGAAAGCCAGAGGATAAAGAACATCCCTTTGGACATGGTCGTATTGAATATTTAACCAGTACGATGATAGGAATAATTGTGATTGCTATTGGATTATTTTTAATTTTTAGTGTTATGCAAAAGGAAGTGGAAATTCCAAGTAAAATTGTAATTGTAGTCAGCTTATTTACTATCGTAACTAAATTTATTCTTTCTAGGTATTTAATTATAAAAGGAAAAGAGTTTGATAATCAGATTTTAATTGCGTCTGGAAAAGAATCAAGTACTGATGTCATTAGTTCTATTGTCGTTTTAGTTGCAAGTATTGTTATTCAATTAGAAGGATATTTCCATCCCTTTATTTATGCAGATAAAATAGCAAGTGTGATTGTTGGAATCTTCATCATTCATACAGGTTTTATGATTTTAAAAGAAAATGTTAGCATTTTAATTGGAGAAAAAGAAAGTGATACTGCCTACTACGAAGAAGTAAAAAATACAATTTTAGAAAGCAAAATGATTCGCAGAATCGATAATTTAATTATTATGAAATATGGTTATTTTTATAGTTTAACAGTTGAAGTCAGTATGGATTTTACACTGTCTTTAAAAGAAGCACACGATGAAATAGAAGATATTGAAAATCGTTTAAAGGAAAAAAATGAACGTACGAGATATATCAATATTCATATGAATCCATATTATGAATAAAGAATTCGAAGTGACAGAATTCTTTTTTTGAAAGAGAAAATAAGAAGAAAGCTTTAATTTTATTGCTTTTATTTTCACATTTATTTTGTTTCTATCCTGTTTTGAATTTACTTATAAAAGAGCCCATGGTATAATGATGCAAGGGGATAGGTACGATTTCGCATAGGAAATTGAATGCTGATTTCAAAATAGGGTTGACATGATAAACACTTTGATGAATGAAAAAGATCATAGTTTTGGATATAAGAAAATGTCATAAAGAAAACGATGTGATTCATCCAAAGGGATATAAGAAATCTTGTTTAGAAAGAAAGTGGAATATTTAAGAATAGAATAAATATAGAAAAAAGTTTTTATATTGAGGTAAATTAGGGAGGTTTTTATGGACATAGTAGATAATGGCATTCAAGTTTTAAGAGATAAGGAAGTCCAATTGGTTTTATCATTAGGATTAGTAAAACAAAAACAGTTTTATTATCATATCTATGATACAAATACACAAAATAAAGTAGGAGAATGTGGAATACGTTTATTACAAGAAAAAGAACATGAAAGCTTAGGAAATATTGAATGTGAAATTTTAGAATCGTATCAAGAAAAATATTTAGCGTATAAAGCAAACTTATTATTATCCAGTGTGGCACTTTCTTTTGGAATCCGTAAAGTCTCGATTACCAAAAATTCTATTCATTTGGGTTCTATGAAAAAAATTCTGTCATTAGGTGCGGAAAGAGTATTCGTTGAACAAATACCAAAACAATATAAATTAGATCAAAGAAAAAGCAAAAGAATAATTTCTTATGATTGGTTAGAAGAAAAGAGGAGAAATAGATGATAGATATTAAACTTATTCGTGAAAAAGAAGAAATAGTAAAAGAAAATATAAAGAAGAAATTCCAAGATGAAAAATTACCTTTAGTAGATGAAGTGAAAGCATTAGATGAATTGGGAAGAAAATTAAAACAAGAAAAAGATGCTTTACGTGCTAAAAGAAATCAATTTAGTGATGAAATTGGTGTTCTTTTTAAAGAAAAATGTATAGAAGAAGCAAACAAAAAGAAACAAGAAGTAGTAGAAATCAATAATAAATTGGAAGAAATTGAAAAAGAAGAAAAGAAAGTAGAAGAGCAAATCAGGGAGAAAATGCTTGTGATACCCAATATTATTGATGCATCTGTTCCAATTGGTAAAGATGATAGTTGTAATGTAGAAATTGAAAAATTTGGAGAACCATTTGTACCTGACTATGAAATTCCATATCATGCAGATATATGTGAGTCACTTAGTGGTCTTGATAAGGAAAGTGCTGGAAGAACAAGTGGAAATGGATTTTATTATTTAGTTGGAGATATTGCAAGACTTCATGAAGCTACAATTGCTTACGCAAGAGATTTTATGATAGAAAAAGGTTTTACTTATTGTATTCCACCATTTATGATTAAAAGTGATGTTGTAAATGGGGTGATGTCTTTTGCAGAAATGGATGCGATGATGTATAAAATTGAAGGAGAAGATTTATATTTAATTGGAACAAGTGAACACTCAATGATTGGTAAATTTAAAGGACAACTCATTGACGAAAAAGATTTGCCGATTGCTATGACAAGTTATTCTCCATGTTTTAGAAAAGAAGTAGGAGCTCATGGACTTGAAGAAAGGGGACTATATAGAGTTCATCAATTTGAAAAGCAAGAAATGGTCGTTCTTTGTAAGCCTGAAGATGCTATGGAATGGTATAATAAAATGTGGCAGTTTACAGTAGAATTCTTTAGAAGTATGGGAATTTCTGTTAGAACTTTGGAATGTTGTAGTGGAGATTTAGCAGATTTAAAGGTTAAATCATGTGATGTAGAAGCATGGAGTCCAAGGCAGCAAAAATATTTTGAAGTTGGTTCTTGTTCTACCTTGGGAGACGCACAGGCAAGAAGGTTAGGAATTCGAATGAAAACAGAAAATGGAAATCAGTATTTGGCTACCCTAAACAACACAGTTATTGCTAGTCCACGTGCAGTGATTGCAATTCTTGAACAATGTTATCAAAAAGATGGTAGTGTAAAAATTCCAAAGGTTTTACAACCTTATATGGGTGGATTAGAGGTTATGAAACCAAATTAATTATTTGACACACTTTAGGGGATTCCCTTGTGGGTTATCCTAAATCTGGGTACAAGCCCGCTGCTTGTGAAGGAGTAGTTGACAATTGCGATGTGAAAAGAAGTGAAGCAAGTTGGCAAAAACAGAAAATGATTTTACAATATATCAAGATAAAGATGGTATTACCAAAGTAAATGTAAAGTTTATAGATGAAGATATTTGGTTGGCAAAAAATCATATTGCTTCTCTTTATAAAACCACTCATCAAAATATAAGTTTACATATAAAAAATATATATGAGGATGGCGAATTACAGGAAATTTCAACTCACAAGAATTTCTTGTTAGTTAAAAAAGAAGGAAGTAGAGTAGTAAAACGAAATATTGATCATTATAATTTGGATATGATAATTGCCTTAGGATATAGAGTACAGTCAGAAGTAGCCGTTAGATTTAGAATATGGGCAACTGAAAAATTGCATGAATATATTCAAAAAGGTTTTGCTATGGATGATGATAGATTAAAGCAAGGTGGAAATAGATATTTTAGAGAACTCTTACAAAGAATTAGAGATATTCGTTCAAGTGAAAGAAATTTTTATCAACAAGTAACGGATACTTATGCTATGAGACTTGCATAAAACAAATGACACAGAATATAAAAGTTAAAAATTTGCTTTATTTTAAAGGAAAGGTTAGTAATAGACATATTATATTAAATGAGATAGAAAACAAAGAAATTGATGAAAATTTTACTATTTTAGTAGCTATAATTAAATAAATATGTCCTCAAAAGATATTTGTAAAATATTTAAAATAAGTGAATATTATTAAAATTTGGTTTTGAGAAAAGGTACACATGCCATAGAAAAAATCAGCAAAGTGATTGACGAAGACAGATAATTATGGTATGATTTATACCGATTGGTACTCAGGAAACTTTCGAAGCCCTGAGTCGTTTTATTTTAAGGATGTGATTTAATGAAGCAATATAAAAACATAAATGAATTATTAGATTATATAATAAGTAAAGGTGTTATAGTACCTAATAAAGAAGATGCCTTAGAGAAACTTAAAAAATATTCTTATTATGGAATAATAAATAGTTATAAAGATATATTTAAAACTTCTTCTAATAATTATAAAAAGAATGTATCTTTTGACGAAATCTACTCTTTATATGAATTTGATAAGAATATAAGATCAATTTTTCTAAAATACATTCTTGAAATAGAAACAATTATAAAATCATTATTGGCTGAAACAATTTCATCAAAATATGGAATAGAAAATTATTTAATTTTAGATAATTTTGATGATACAGTAGAACAAAAAGTCATACAAGAATCTGTTACTAGAATAAAAGAAGAAATAGATAAACAAAATGGTAAACACGAGGCAATAACACATTATTTAAATGTATATGGTTTTGTTCCACCTTTTGTATTAATGAAAATTTTAACATTAGGGGAATTAAGTAGACTATATACAATGTTAAAACAAGTAGATAGACAGTCTATTAGCAAAGAATTTAAAATATCTGATAAATTGCTAAAACAAATTATGAAAAATATGACTATGATAAGAAATATATGTGCTCACAATGATAGACTATTTTCTTTTCATAGTAAGTTTTTAATTACATTTAAAATTATTGATAAAAATTATGATAATAAAGATAAATCAACTAATGTTTATATGATTATGAAGTCCATGAAATTATTACTTGGAAGTGATATGGGAAAAGAATTTGAAACCTTTATAATAGATGAAATTGAAAACTTAAAAAGTAAAATAAAATCAGTTGATTATAATATTATTTTATATTTAATAGGTTTTCCTGCGAATAAAATTATCTAAAAAACATATAATATTATTGATTAGTATTTGAGAAACTTTCGAAGCCTTAAGTCGTTAAAAGTTCATGTAGAAATGCATGGGCTTTTTTGTTGTGTGAAGAAAGTGAGGTAGATATATGAATTTAAATTATGCAATATTTAGAAGTGAACCTATTTATACAATAAATGATTTAGCACAGATAGGATTACATAATAAAAGAGAAAAGAAAGCTTATATTCTAATCCTGATATTAAGGCAGAATTAAGTAAAAATAATATAGAATTGGTGTCTTTAGCAGATAAATATGTTAAGAGTTTTAAAACGCTTGTAAAAGATTATGAGAAAGAACACAATGAGAGAATGAAAACACAACGAGATGACAGAAAAAGGACTTTTAATCAAATGTTAGATAAATCTAAAAATGTTGTAGCGGATGAGTTATAATTTACTGCTACTAATGAATTTTTTAAAGATATGACAAAAGATGATATACTTGACTGGGCTAATACTTGTATGGAGTTTGTTTATGAAGATTTAGGGTATGAAAAAGAACAAGTCTTACATAGTATTATACATTTAGATGAAAAGACACCACATATTCATTGTGTAGTTGTACCACTTGTTAAAAAGTTAGATAAAAGAACAAATACAGAAAGATATACTATTTCTAAAAAATAATATATTAAAGATAAAATTCATTTATCAGAGTTACAAGATAAATACCATAAACGATTAACTGATAAAGGTTATGATTTAGAAAGAAGAATCAAAGGTAGTGATAGAAAGCATATTAAAACCAAAGACTATAAAAAAATAAATAGAAAACTAAAACAAAACTTAAATGTTAGAACCAATAGACACTTGATAAGATAATGACTGAATTTGATGTGCAAATGAAAACTACTAAAACAATTCCTTTTGATAAGAAATATATTGTAGTCGAAAAAGATACTTTTGATACTATGCTTAAAGCAGTTAAAGAATTAAAAAAAGTTATGGGATTACAAACTAAAATAAATGAATTATTTAATGATATAAATAATTATGCTAATAGTTATAACTCTTTGGAAAAAGATAATCAAAAGTATCAAAGAGAGATTAAATCATTAAAACTAAAAATAGTAACTTATTACAAGAAAATAATAAATTAAGGACCTATATAGACACAGTTTTAGAGGTCATAAAGCATTTTTTTAGAAAACTATTACAAATTGGTAATGAACTTACAAAAGAAGCAACTACAACTGAGATTAAAGACTATTATGATAATCAAGATTTTAATTCTAATGATATTTATGAAATAGCAAAAGGTACTGCAAAAGAAGATGAACTATTTGATTATACTGATATTCCTGGTTATTTAAAAAGTAACAAAGATTATAAAAATAAAGATGATGATCCCCAACTCAATATTTAAGTACAATTTATTAGAAATCCCTTAAAAAGAAAAAAAATATATGATAAAATGTAAATATATTATGAAAGGAGCAAACTTTATGAAAATAACAAAATATCCTCAATCATGTCTATTGATAGAAACAAGCAACAAGAAAATATTAGTAGATGCTGGAGGATTGAAATATAAAGATGAGTTTTTAGAAGAATGGAAAAAGGTAGATATAATTTTAATTACACATAAGCACGGAGATCATATTAATAGTGATGTATTAAAAAACATAAATATTCCTATCTATTCTACTATGGAAGTACAAAATACATACCCAAATATAAATATAAACATTATTAAAGAGAATGATATTCTAAATTTTGATGATGTTAAAATCGAAGTTGTTAAAGCAATTCATGGGTATAATCCTTTATTAAAAAATGGAGGTCAAGTATTCGAAAATGTTGGTTATATTATAGATGATGGAAAACATAGATTATATATAACTAGTGATACTATTTGTTTCAACAATGATTATAAAGCAGACATTGTTGCTCTTCCTGTAACTGCTTATGGTCTTACAATGTCATCATTTGAGGCATCATTATTTGCTAAAGAGTTAGGAGCAAATTTAGTGTTGCCTATTCACATGGATAATGAAAAATACCCTACAAACATAGATTATATGAAAGAAAATTTTGATAAATTTGAAATTAACTATAAGGTATTGGATATTGGAGAAACAATAGAAATTTAAGATTATAAGGGGGAAAACTATATGATAATTACAAAAGAAATGTTAAATCAAAAAGTGCCACAAGATATGATTCCTACTAGATTAGATAGTGCTTTAAATTTATATACTAATATTCATTACAAAAATGAAACTGGTATTATTGTCTATAATATAAATCCTAGTACTTGGAATTGTCTTTATTCTTTTTATGAATTAAATCATAAATTTACTATTGATAATTATAAATTTAATAGTGAATATCCTACTTATAGAGAATTAATTGAAGAATATAGATCTGTATATTATAAGGTTTATGAACAGGAAAAAGGATATAACAAAGAAACTAGAATTAATATTTTAAGAGATGAGTTTAAAAATACTTTTAAATTAAATAATGTTAATATAAACGATGAATTAGAACCGATTTTTGAATTAAAATTTTCTAAATCTAAAAATATGTGGACATTATATTATTTTGAAAATTATGTAGCAAACGAAGTTGATAATATAAATATTTTATTAAGTCAAAATTTATATGAACAAAAAATATTGCCATTAGATTCTTCTATTACTAATATTGATGGAATAGATATTACAAGTAATATAACATATCTTTTATCAATTGAAAGTAATATAGAAAAGTTAAATAGGAATTTAATTGAATGCTAAAATAATAGAAGATATTAAAAATGTGGAATATGGAAAGGAAAAATAATGAATAAAAAAACTGTAGAACACTGGTTAAATAAATTAAAAAAATACTGGTTTAATAAAGATATTGATAGTGCTGTTTCTCTATTTACAAATACAACTTTTTATCAAGAAACACCATTTGTGAAACCATATACAACTATTGAAGAAATAAATCAGGAATGGCAACATATAAAAAATGAGAATATACAAAATATAGAGTTTAATATATTAGCAATAGATGGATTTACTGTAATTGTGCAATGGATTTTAAAACAAAATAATCGAAATTTTGATGGAATTTATGAAATAAAATTTAATAATGATTTTGAATGTATTTATTTTAAAAGTTGGGAAATGAAAGATGAATAAAAAGTATATAATAATCACTATTATTTGCTTAATAATTTCTCTAATTTCTGGTATAATTTCCAATGATATTATAGTGGGTGGAGCGATTCTCTTAACTGGGTTATTATGTGCTTATTTTGCAAGTGAAGGAAAAAGGATCAACTACATTTTAGGTTTAATTAATTATCTTTTAATGGGATATGTTTCTTTTAAAAATAATTTGTATGGAATATTTTTCTTTTATATATTTATATTCTCACCTCTTCAAATTAATGGATTTATTACTTGGAATAAAAATCTAAATGAAGAAAAAAATATAAAGGTGCGAGAATTTACTTTGAAAAATTCCATAATTATTACTTTATCTTGTGTAATCGGTAGTTCGTTACTAGGATATTTATTAACACTCATTCCAAACCAAAGACTAGCATTTATGGATGCCAGTTCTAATTGTATTAATCTTTGTGGAATAATACTCATGATACTTAGATTTAAAGAATCGTGGTGGTTATGGTTAATTAATAATGTTATAGATTTAGGTATTTGGATTATAACTTTTATGAATAAGGGTACAGGTTCTACCATGATGTTACTAGTATCAGTTGGTTACTTACTTATTAATGTTTATGGGGTAATTAAATGGAATGTAGAAGCAAAGAAAGGGAAAATAAAAAATGAAAAATAACTATTTTATAATTCATGGTTCTTATGGTAATCCTTACAAAAATTGGATTTCATGGTTAAAGAAACAATTAAGTAAAAGAAAATTAAATTGCATTGTTCCTAATCGAAAAAGAGATGGAAGCTTTGGAAAGTGATTTTGATAAAATGATTAAATTATTATCTAATATCAATAATTGTAAATATTATCGTATCACTTATAATGGCGAAGGAATTTACAATGCTTTAAAAAATAATGTTATACTGGTGGCAACATAAAATTAAACATGTTATTTAAACTTTTAAAGGAGAGAACTATATTTTTGAACAACTTTGCATATTTAATTTTTTCCTGCCCTTAGTATAATTTGAATGAATGGAAAGAAATATTATCAAATAAAGATATTTGCTGGTTACCTAAACCTCCAACTTATTCATCAAAGTGTACATCCTATTTTACTGAAAAAGGTTATGAAGAATTTTTAAATCGGGCTATGCCAATTATTTCTAATTATTTGAAAAAGGAAAGTATTAAAGTTGAAAAATTTGATAAAACATTTGATTCTCCTGTTTATTCTGATGAGTATCAAGTAGTAGTGGTTAGTGACAAATAATTTAAATTTCCATTAGGGAGCACATTGAAACTACAATAAACACAGTTATTGCTAGTCCACGTGCAGTGATTGCAATTCTTGAACAAGGTTATCAAAAAGATGGTAGTGTAAAAATTTTAAAGGTTTTACAACCTTATATGGGTGGATTAGAGGTTATGAAACCAAAACAAAAATAAATATATAGTACACACTTATTCATAGAATAAATGAATCATAAGGGCACATTTCATATGAAAAAAATGAGTAAAAATAAAAATTTGCTTATTGAAAAAAAGCAGAAAAAGATATATAATAAAGAAGTCGCGACAGCTTAAAAAGCGTAGAATCCGAACAGGTTTTCTACGCTTTTTAAATTTTAGAGAGGAAGAATTTTTATGGAAGACACAAAAGAAAATTTTTATTTAACAAGTGCACCTGTAAAAAGTTTGTTACTAAAATTCTCTATACCGTGTATATTGGCAATGCTTGTTAGTGCTTTATATAATATTGTAGATCAAATATTTATTGGCAATAGTGATGCAGGTACAGCTGGAATTATGGCAACGACTTTGGTTTATCCATTTACAGTGGTAGCTCTTGCTTTAGCGCAATTAATTGGTGATGGTTGTGCAGCTTTATTTAGTATCTCTTTAGGATCAAAGGATAAAAAGACCAGTAATAAATGTGTTGGTAATTCTATTATTGCTGTCGTATTTGTAGGATTAGTACTCGCATTTGTTGGCTTTTTATTGATGAATCCGATTTTAGATGTACTAGGAATCAGTGGTTATGATGTGAGATGTCAGGAATTTACAAAGCAATATCTAACCATTATATTGATGGGTGTTCCTTTTTATATGTTTACATCGGCTATATCATCCATTATTCGTGCAGATGGTTCACCAGCATACTCTATGATTGCTACCATAATTGGAGCAGTTATTAACCTCATTTTAGATCCTATTTTGATATTTGGATTTCATATGGGAATTGAAGGAGCAGCTATAGCAACTATTGTTGGACAAATTGCCTCAGCGATTGCATGTGCTTTCTATTTTAGAAAAACAAAATTGATAGAACTAAATAAGGAAAGTTTTAAAATAGACTTTGCTGTGTGTGGAAAATTTCTAAAATTGGGAATTTCAAGTTTTATTACACAGGCATCAATTGCGGTAATTACCATAGTTGCTAATCATGTAGTTGGTAGTATTGGAGGAGTTCATGCTACTGATGCAGGTGGAGCTCTTGGTATTGTATTTAAAATATTTGCTATTGTATTAGCGTTTAGTCTGGGTGTAGCTGTTGGAGGACAACCTATCATCGGTTATAATTATGGGGCGAAGAAATATCAAAGGGTATTAGATACTTATAAATCCATTCTTATAGCAAATGTAATCGTTGGTTTAATTGCATGCATTTTATTTGAATTATGTCCTGGATTTATTGTGCAATTATTTGGTGGTCATGCCAATGATTTAGCATTTTATCATGATTATGCTATTTTAAGTTTTAGAATTTATTTAGGGAGCATATTACTTTGTTGTATTCAAAAAGCAAGTTGCATTTTTTTACAATCCATAGATAGACCTTATAAGGCAATGGTATTATCGTTAATGAGAGATGTTGTTTTATTGGTACCCGGTGTTTGTCTATTAGGATTATGTGGAGATTTATATTCGATGTTATGGGCAGGACCAATTGCTGATATCGGGGCATTTATTGTCACAGTTTTATTTGTATCCATGGAAAGTAAAAAAATTAAGAAGTTGATAAAAGAGGATTTGACAAAAGATGTTATACCAGAAGAGCCTATATCTTCAAAGAACCACTTTGTTATTTGCATTGGAAGAGAATTTGAAAGTGGTGGAAAATATATTGGAGAAGAACTTGCAAAAAGATTAAATATCAAATGTTATGATAAGGAATTATTAAAAAATATTTCTAAAAGTTATAGTATTGATATGAAAACACTAGAAAAAGTAGACGAAAAAGAAAAGTCAAGTTTTTGGTATGGATTTGCTACTAACTATGTATTTACGAAAAATAAGGATGTTTTACCGGTTAGTGCTCCTGATAGTATTTTCTTGAAACAAGCGAAGGCAATTGAAGAATTATATGCAAAGGAAAATTGCATTATTATAGGAAGATGCTCAGATTATATTTTAAAAGATAAGGAAAATGTAATTAAAATATTTGTTTATGCAACCGACATGGATTTTAAAATAAATCGTAAAATGAAGTATGAAAAGATGAGTGAAGAAGACGCAAGAAAGAAGATACAAAAAATTGATAGGGAAAGGGCTGAATACTATACTCATTTTACTTCCCAAAAATGGGGAGATAAGTCAAATTATGATATGAGTGTTGATACTTCTAAATTAGAAATGGAAGAGACAATTACTATGTTAGAAAATTATATAAGATTGCGAATAAAATAATAAATGTTTTTGGAAAATTTCAAGAATGTAATTAATTTACAAGGTAGAACACATCAAGAGCTTTTATTTTTTACTTAAGTATAGTATACTGTTAACGATGGGGATATACTAGGTTAATAAATATTATCTCAGAATATATGTTAGAAAATAGGAGGAACAAAGGCATGAAAGTGATAACGATTAAACAACCATTTGCTTCTTTAATCGCAGAAGGGATAAAAGAATATGAATTTCGAACTTGGAAGACAAAATATAGAGGAGAGATTTTGATTCATGCAGGCAAAAGCATAGATAAAAAAGCAATGAAAAAATTTGAGAAATATCATTTGGATTATCCGAGTGGTTGCATAATTGCAAAAGTGAATTTAACGGACTGCATTCCAATTGATGATAAAGCAAGAAAAATGTTAAAGGAAAAGGATGCTTTTGTTTACTCCAGTATTATAAAGCATACAGAGTGGAATGGATATGGTTTTCACCTTGAAAGCATAAAAAAAATAAAGCCCATTTTTATAAATGGGAAGTTAAGTTTATGGGATTATGATTATAAAGAATAAAATAAGAACGATTTAACGAGTGATATTGAAATCATTTAGAAGAACTAAAAAAAGAATTTACCTTATCCAGTATTAGGATTAAGGATAAGGATATGTATTACTAGGGGATATTTATTACTCAAATAAAAGCAATGCCAAATTTGTAATAAAAATGTTTTATCAAGAACAATCGTTTGATATAATGAATTCAGGAATATTTAGTTCGTTTAGGTACTATTCTCCTTTACTTTTAGAAGTGGAGGGTGAAATTATGAGAAAATCAGAGAAAACTCTTTGTTCTATCATAATACTCCTTATTATTGCGATTTTAGTCATATTAATAAAAATAGCACCAACTGCATAAGTTGGTACTAAAACAAACATTTTTGGAATAGTACCTAACTCTTCAAGACTAGGTATTCCTTTTTTATTTTATGCAAGTTTCTTTGACATATTCATTATAGCATTAAAAATGTCCTATTAGAAAGTATTTTCTTTAAATCCTATTGTGATACCAAAAAATATGGAAGATTTATTCTTTTCTTGATATAATAGATAGGAAATGTGGTGATTTATTTGAAAAAAATCCTAATTATAGAAGATGACACTAATATAAATGATATGTTAAGACAATTAGTTATTTCTTATGGATATGAACCCGTTAGCGCTTATTCAGGAACAGAAGGGGTTTTACTTCATAATGCCACTATAAGTATCATTTTACTTGATTTGATGTTACCAGGCAAAAATGGGGAAGAGATTATAGAAGAGTTGAAAGCAAAACAGAATGTTCCTATTATCGTAATGAGCGCCATTCATGAATTAGACAAAAAACTAGAGTTATTTAGGCGAGGCGCTGATGATTATATCACAAAGCCATTTTCAAATGAAGAATTGATGGCTCGCATCCAAATTCAATTAAAACATTTTGAAAATCATAATCCTTCTTCTATTTTAAAATATAAAGATATTGAAATGAATCGAAATAGTTTTACTGTTATCTGTAATAAAAAGAAAATGTCTTTAACAAAAAATGAATTTGAGCTTCTCAGAGTTTTTATGGAAAATCCAAATCAAGTGATTACAAAAAGTACTTTATTTGATCGTGTTTGGGGCGATGAAGATTCCGCAGATGACAACACTTTAAATGTACATATAAGTAAAATAAGAAACAAATTAAAGGAAAACAATCCAAATGAGGAATATATTGAAACAGTTTGGAGCATTGGCTATCGCTTTAAAAAATAGAATTTAAGATTTTTTTAAGAATTGTGTTAAGAATTTTTTAATTCTTTTTTTTTATACTATTTTTTATGGAGGAGGAAATATGAAGGAAATTATATTAAAAACAAATAACTTAACAAAAAAGTATAAAGATTTTACAGCCTTAGATCAGGTAAGTATTACTGTGAATAAAGGGGATATTTACGGACTGATTGGTCGTAATGGGGCAGGGAAAACGACATTGATGCGCATAATTACTACATTAACAAATAAAACAAGTGGTGAATTTGAATTATTTCAACAAAAAGATGACAATCTTTTAGAACCAAAAAAAAGAATGGGGTGTTTAATTGAAGAACCTGCATTTTTTCCTAACTTAACTTGCTACGAAAATCTAAAATATTATGCCATTCAAAAGGGAATTGTTGATTTAAGTCAAATCGATGAATCTTTAAAATTAGTAGAATTAAGTGATGCGAAAAGAAAAAAATTCAAAAATCTATCTTTAGGCATGAAACAAAGATTAGGAATTGCTTTTGCTATCTTAGACAATCCAGATTTTATTGTTTTAGATGAACCAATTAATGGATTAGATCCAATTGGTATCAGTAATTTAAGACAGACTTTTAAAAATTTAAATGAAGAGAAGAATATTACCATTCTAATATCAAGTCATATTCTATCAGAACTTTATGTAATAGCAACAAAATTTTGTATTCTTGAATCAGGACATGTAGTTAAAGAACTTTCAAAAGAACAGTTAGATGAAGAATGTAGAAAATGTATTGTTATAAAAACAGAAGATATAGAAAACGCTTGTACAATTATTGAAACTGACTTACATACAACCAACTATAAAGTAGTTGATAAAACAGAAATAAGACTTTATGATTATTTGGCACAACCAGATAAAGTAAATAAAGCGTTAATAAAAAAAGAGATTGATGTTAAAAGTCTATATGAAACAGGTATTTCTTTAGAGGACTATTTTAAAACAATTGTAAAGGAGGATGAGAAACATGTTTAATATGATTAAAGCAGATATGTATCGTATTTTAAAGGGAAAAGGAATTTACATAGCCATTATTCTTGTCTTGTTGTTGTGTTTTGTATCAGCAATTGGTATGTCGGCAGGTTATGTTGGGATTAATACAGCAACCACGCAAACAGAGGAAGAAGTGTCTTTGTATGAAGAGTTAAATAAAGCAAAAAGTATTCAAGAATATCGTACAATTATGAAAGAAAATGGTTCATTTGCTTTAGATAAGGAAGTTATAGGACAGAATGCAAATTTATATTATATATTCATTATTCTTGTCGTTGTTGTTTTATGCACCGATTTCTCAAATAAATCTGTAAAAAATACATTATCCTCAGCAATTAGTCGTAAAAAATATTATTTATCAAAAAATATTTTAATATTTGGATTATGTACGTTTATCATTTTATTTAATAACTATTTCTTTTATTTTTTAAACTTATTTATGAATGGTTCTTCTTTTTCTTCGAGCCTGTATGAGATTACTAAAATAACCATTACACAATTACCCTTACTTTATGGTATAATAAGTTTACAAATATGTATTGCATTTCTTGTGAAAAAAACAGCTACATTTAATACCATAACAATTCCTTTCCTTGCAATTACCCAGCTTCTTGTTATAGGATTTACAAATTTATTCAAAGTAAATGCAGATTGGTTTTATAATTATGAATTACAATTTGCTCTTGCTAAACTTACATCATCTCCATCAATTTCATTTGTTATGACATGTACGATTCTCGGACTTATCTATATTGTTGTTTTTCACTTGATTGCATATACATCTATTAAAAGAGCAGAAATAAAATAGAAAGGTAGTGATACTATGGAATGGATAATAATTATTTTATTAATTATTACTATTTTCTTAAGTACCTACCTTTTTTTAATTTCAAAAGAATTAAAAAGGATGGCTATCTTTTTAAAAAATAAAAGGGAAACCAGTAGTAATCAATTAATGAATCAAGAAATAAGTAATAAAGATTTATCTAGAATTATTAAAGAGATTAATGTTTTATTACAGAAGAATCGGGAAAATAAAATTATTTATGAAAAGAAAAACGAGGCTATGAAAAAAATGATGACAAATATTTCTCATGATTTAAGGACACCGTTAACATCTGCTCTAGGTTATATCAACTTGATTAATACAGGTTCTTTAGAACAAGACGAAAAACAACATTATCTAAAGGTAATTGAAGAGAGATTAAAAAGACTAGAAGAACTTATCCATTCGTTTTTTTTCTTTTCTAAAGTAGTATCCAATCATAGTGCACCTACATTAGAGGAAGTAAATCTAATTGCAGTATTAGAGGAAAGTATAGCGCATTTTTATGAAGATTTTAAGGAAAACAATCGAAAAATTATATTTAATACATGTAGTTCTAAAATAAAGATTTTTTCAAATAAAGAAATGCTTATACGCGTATTTGACAATTTGATTGGAAATGCTTTTAAACATGGAGTAGGAAATTTAGAAGTAACTGTAGAAAATAAGGAAGATCTAATGATTACGTTTACAAATGCAATTGTGTATTCCAATTTAGATATAGAACATATTTTTGATGAATTTTATACAATTGATATATCAAGGACAAAAGAAAATACGGGATTAGGACTTGCAATTGCAAAAGAATTTATAGAAAATTTGAATGGGAGTATCTGTGCGAAAAAAGAGAAAAATGAATTAAAAATGGCTATTGTACTTTCTAAATGAGGATAATCTAAAATTTTGAGTGTTAAAAATAAGAAAAGTATAGATAAACATCATAATCTGTTATAATAGGTGTGGAAAATACAACTATATATGTTAAAAATAAAAGTAAATTTTATGCAATTGAAGATAATATGGTTTTAAAAGACTGAATTGATAATATAAGTATTGATGGAATGAAATTGCATAGATAATATGTAATCAATATTGTTATTATATTATTAAAAAATTGGAGGGAGAATAAAAATGAAAGAAATGTATGATAATTGGACAAAAGAATTTATGGATTCCTGGAAAGAATTGGATTGGAAACGAACACTTAATACTTTAGATAAAGAGGTAGAGTATTATGAAAATCCAATTGACAAACCTTGTAAGTCGTTTGAGGAAGTAACTCAGTTGTGGAATATTGTAGCGGATAACCAAAAAGACATTACTTATCAATATGAAATAGTTGCTTATAATAATGATTTTGGCATTATTAATTGGAAAATGACTAGGACTATGTTATCCAATAACGTAAAACAAGAGATAGATGGTATTTTCCAAATCGCGCTAAATAAAGAAGGAAAATGCACATACTTTAAACAGTGGCGTTTTACTAAAGAGTGTTAGGTAAAATATGGAGGAGAATTACTTTATCATACATGGTTCTTATGAAAATCCATATAAAACTGGATACCATGTTTAAAAAGTCAATTGAGTAAAAGAATTGGGTGCAATTCATTTTAATAATATGCTACCAGTTACTGAAAATAATATTATTAAATTAGATTTAGATAAAGAGTGTTTCACTAAATCAGAGGAAAAGTATACAAAACTATTAAAAGAACAAATCTATTGGTTAAATCGTGATGATGAAAATTATATGGGAGATCTAAAAAATTATACGATAAATATATAGATGGTACATTAAATTCTAATATAGCTAAAAGGTGCTGTAATTTTAACTTTTAGAAGAAAATGTAATTTCACTATAAAAGTCTTTATTTATGGGTATATGTGAAAGTTTTTAATAAAATTTTACTACTAATTACTACTTTTAAAAAAGAATTCCATATTTTGGGATTTCTATAATATCAAAAATATGTTATATTATATTTAGGAGGCAATTATGGAACAAATAGTACAAAGAGTAATTCAAATAATGAATGCATCATATAATGTAAGTTATGATCAAATTGTAGCAATGTCAGAACAAACTAAAACACTAGCAGAACAAATAGTTTTAATATTTGGAGTAGAAACACTATCAAGTATGGGAGATTTAGAAATTTTAAAACTAGGTCAACTAATAGATACTGGATTTTCAATAGGATTTAAGACAGGTTTTAGACATGCTAAATCATCAATTGATAAAGGTAGAACAATATAATAAATATATTCATGGGTTTAATCCACAATTTTATAATTATCATTTATAATAATTATTAAACTTTGCAACATGCTTCATGCTACATAATAAGGGTAATACTATCCTTATTATGGCGAGGACTTTATTGGCTAACGCCACTAGTTTCGCCTATAAGACTATAATTCGTTATCATGACACTGTATAGTTTTTTTTTATTATTTTAAAATAATGCATAAAAAACATTTCTAAATTTTACTACCAATTTACTACTTTTGAAAGCACAAATATAAAAAATTATAAAAATATATGTGAATATCTTTTAAAAAAAAGCCATAAACACTTATAAATAAAGGTTATAGCGACATTTAAGAACTTATAAAAAGATAGTCAAAAATTATATAACTTTTAGAAGAAAAATGTAATGAATTTAATAATATGGGAGTATAAGTTTTTCAGATATCAAATGCAGAGGATGAAGGAATTTCTTTTTTGAGTTTGCATTCTAAGTGGTGACTAGTTACACTTAGAATTGAATGATTCTATTAGCGAGGATGTCGCCTTTTTTATGCTTAACTTTTAGTTTGATGGAGTTACTAGCATTCTTTTATAAGGTTAGAAAAATAAAATTAGAGTGTATCGTTAATTTGTTTAGATGTAGATATTAATTAATAAAGACTATCAACTTGAAAACCATGTTATAATAGGCATAAGTCAGAATGATTAATAGGGAGGTGAGAAAATGAGAACACAAAGAAAATAAGTATGGCATAAACTTGGATTATGCCAATAAAGAGGAGGCATAATATGTTTGAAGTAAATAATTTAAGTATAAGAGTAAAGGATAGATATTTAGTAAAAAATGTATCTTTTACACTAAATAAGGGAGATAAGCTTGCTATTATTGGAGAAGAAGGAAATGGAAAATCCACCTTATTAAAAGTAATTGTAGGAAAATGTTCCTATGCAGAAGTAACAGGAAATATTAACACACAAGGAAATCGAATTGGGTATCTAGAACAATCTATGCATGAAGAAAATATAAATAAAACGGTATATGATTTTTTATTCAAGGATGCAAATGATTATTATGGTAAAATCAATCATCTCTATAAAAATTTAGATGTACTACATTTAAAAGATGACATATTAGAACAAGTTGTACATACACTATCTGGTGGAGAAAAGGTAAAGGTAAGTATTTTAAAATTGCTCTTGGATGAATATGATATTCTATTATTAGATGAACCTACAAATGATTTAGATATTGAAACATTACAATGGTTAGAAAAATTCATTAATGAAACAGATAAACCAATTATCTATGTTTCACATGATGAGACTTTATTGTCAAATACAGCCACCATAATTTTACACATAGAACAGATTATGAAAAAAACGGACTGTAGACATACTTTATTAAAAATGAATTATGATACCTATGTTGACATGCGACTTAGAAAAATTGGTAAACAAACACAAGTAGCAAAGCTAGAAAAAAGAGAATTTAACAAACAACAAGAAAAACTAAGGAAAATAATGGAAAAGGTAGAATATAGACAAAATACAGTTTCTAGGAAGAATCCTCATGAGGCACAAGTTTTAAAAAAGAAAATGCATTCTTTAAAATCACAGGAAAAGAAATTAGATGGTGTCCAATTAACTGAGATACCAGATGTTGAGGAGAGTATTCATTTCTTTTTTGACGAAGTAGAAATACCACGAACAAAAAATATAATAAGTTTACATATACCTACACTAAAAATTCAAAATAAAATATTATCTAAAAATGTTTGTTTGGATGTTATTGGCAACAAACACCTCTGTATTATTGGTAAAAATGGGGTTGGTAAGTCCACTTTAATGAAACAAATTTATCAAGAATTAAAAGATAGAACAGACATCAAGGTAGGTTATATGCCCCAAAACTATGATGATATCTTAAATCAATATGAATATGTACTCGATTTTGTTTCTTCAAGTGGGAATGTGTATGAAATGACAAAAGCACGTATGTATTTAGGAAATATGAAATTCACAAAAGAAGAAATGACAGGGAAAATAAAAGATTTAAGTAATGGCACAAAAGCAAAATTATTTCTTATTAAATTAGTATTGGAACAGTGCAATGTTTTATTATTAGATGAACCAACAAGAAATGTGAGTCCATTGTCTAATCCAGTTATTCGAAATGTATTAAAGGCTTATAAAGGAACGATTATAAGCATATCACATGATAGAAAATATATAGAAGAAGTAATTGACAGTGTATACACTTTAACAAAGAATGGATTAATAAAAGAAAGATGATTTTTAATTCATTAGAAAAAGAGCGACATGTTAAAAATCTTTGACAAAATTCCAAAGAACTTTGGTAGATAAGAAACATTTTGTATTTTATAATTGTTTGTGAAAAGAGAGAAACATGAAATTAGGAGAAAAGATTTTAAAACTAAGAAAAGAAAATGGACTTTCACAAGAACAATTAGGCGAAAAGGTTGAAGTCACTAGACAAACCATATCGAATTGGGAACTTGGGGAAACCTCACCAAATCCAACACAATTAAAAATGTTATCAAAAGCCTTACACATAAGTATTGATGAATTACTAGATAATGAAATAAAAAGTGTATTGGAAGAGAAAGTTAGTAATACAGAAAAATTAGCAGGTCTTATCATTAAAATCGTAAAAGGAATTGGAATAGCACTTGTGATTTTACTCGTTATTGACGTTCTTGCATTTTTGTTGTTTGCTGTTCCTAAAAGGGGTACTATAGAAGAAAGCACGATAGAAAGTATAGAAGTAGACTGTTCCATTGATAATAAGGAGTATAAGATTTCTGTTGGAACAGATGGATATTTTAATTGCTCAAATTGTTCAAATGATTTACAAAAAGAATTGAAAGAAAATTATACTGATTTTGATGACATGACAAAAACAGAGGAAAATATAAATGATTATTTTAAAAATAATCATGGTATGTGTGAATGATTTATAAAGCAGGTTTGTTGCACCAAACCTTGCTTTTTTGTGCTATACTGGTATAGGAGAGTGGTCAATGTAAAAACTAGGCAGGAAGAAAGAATAAAGCGAGATATCATAAAATAGAAGGAATCAAAAGACAGTTGAAAATTTGTTTTAAACACAATTACTGATGATTTAACGATTGATTGTATTTAAAAGGTACACTTTCAAATATGCAAAGATTGAATATTACACTGCTTAGTGAATCTCAAGATAAAGGGGATGGGAATATAGCTAAAATATTCTTAATAAAGAAATGATATGGGTAAGGGATTATTTCTGTATCTGTTAAAAAGGTTGCAAATATTTTATTAAACTTATTATTATGAAACGAATGATATGAAGGACATAGAGAAATGGATTTACAATAATTATGTAGATGGAATTGATAAAATTTATAGAAGAGGAGGAGATAGAATATGAAATTATATGTAACGTATACTATAGATCGTCAAAATAAATTAATATCGATTTCGTCAAATTAAAATATAGCAGAT
>CAPHZB010000016.1 GCA_948629335.1 uncultured Bacilli bacterium | reverse complement strand
CTAGTCCCTAAAATACTAACCATTCCTTTATTAGGTAAAATTAGGCTAATATCATTTAAAGCTTGTACTCTTTGTTTTTTTATTTTATATTCCTTTTTTATATTTTTTAATTCTATCATAAATACCCTCACATTTTTAACGCTACCTATCAAATAAAATATATACATTATTCTTTATATTTACTAATATGAAAATAACAGACTTTGCATAATTAGTCAATATAATTTTTAGATGGTTTACATATAATAATTTTCACTATTGATAAATAAGAATTCTCGAATGATAGCTATAAATAATTCAGTCATTTTCCACATTAAAAAAGTAGAATTCTTATTCATTTCTACTTTCATTCATCAATTATCCTTTTTCTTACACTTTTCTAAAACATTCATTAAATCAATTAAATAATAGATAAAGTGCTTTTCTAATTTTACAATATCAAGAGTAATTAGAAGTTGCTTCCCTTGGTGTCCAAATCGAAACATTTTACTAATTGATAAAATATCTAAAAATAGTTTTTCTCCATCCAAAATGGAAACTAATTCTTCAGGAACTACAATTTCAATAAAATTAGTTGTCTGCCTTACCCTTTTAATATTTAATTTCTTTGCCAGTTTTTCAAACCATTCTTCATGCATATATATAATTAAAGAGTCACTAATTTTTCCAAAACGATCTTCTAATTCTGTTTTGACTTCTACTAATTTATCATAAGAATCAATACTATTAATCTTCTTATGAATTTCTATTTTTATATCTGTATCCGTTACATATTCATCATTAATAGCCGTTTCAACATTTAATAGTGGTTGTTCGTCCTTTTCTTCTGTTTCAACCACTTTTCCATGTAATCGATCTACTTCCTCATTCAACATTTTCAAATATAACTCAATCCCCACTGTATCAATGTAACCTGCTTGTTCACTACCTAAAATGTCCCCTGCTCCTCGGATAGATAAATCACGCATTGCAATGGAAAATCCACTTCCAAGTTCCGTAAATTCTTTTATGACTTGTAATCGCTTATTGGAAACATCACTCAACGCTTTTCCTGGTGTATACATTAAATAACAATATGCTATTTTATCACTACGTCCAACACGTCCTCTGATTTGATATAATTGGGATAATCCAAAACGATCCGCATCCATAATACATAGTGTATTTACATTTGGAATATCAATTCCTGTTTCAATAATTGTCGTGCATAAAAGAACATCATATTCCTTTTGAATGAATTTCTTCATAATAGTTTCTAGTTCTGTTTTCGATAATCTTCCATGTGCATATATGACCCTTGCCTCTGGAACAAGTCTTTCAATTTCTCTTTGCTTTTGATCCATATCTTCTACATGATTATACAAAATGAAAACCTGTCCATTACGCGCTAATTCTTTATAGATTGCATCTTTAATCACTGCATTGTTTTCTTCTAGTACATATGTCTGAATGGGAAAACGATTAATTGGTGGGGTTTCTAATAAGGATAAACTTCGAATTCCTGTCATCGACATTTGTAATGTTCTGGGAATTGGAGTTGCTGATAAAGTTAAGATATCAATATTGGTTTTTAATTCTTTGATTTTTTCTTTATGTTTCACACCAAAACGTTGTTCTTCATCTACCACAAGGAGACCTAATTTATGAAAATGAACGTCATTACTAAGTAAACGATGGGTCCCAATAATAATATCGATTGTTCCTTTTTCTAAATCTTGTAATGTTTCTTTTACTTTCTTTGGAGTCACAAATCGATTCAATATGGCTATCTGAACTGGAAAACCTGCAAATCGTTGTAAAGCATTCTGGTAATGTTGGTCGGCTAAAATTGTCGTTGGGCATAAGTAGGCAGCCTGATACCCTGATGCTACTGCTTTAAACATAGCACGAAAAGCTAGTTCTGTTTTTCCATAACCAACATCACCGCAAACAAGACGATCCATTGGTCTTTTGTTTTCCATATCTCCCTTAATTTCTTCCATAACACGTAATTGATCTTTGGTTTCCTCGTAAGGAAAATTGCTTTCAAAGATTGCTTGTTCCTCTGTATCCTTATCAAATTTAATACCTACCGTTGCTTCCCTTTTTGCATATAACTCTAATAACTTCCCAGCAATATTTTCTATTTTCTTACGGACTTTTAATTTTGTCTTTTCCCATTCTGTACTGCCTAGTTTATTAATTTTAGGAACTATAGATTCATTAGAGGAATACTTACTTATCAAGTCTATTTTTTCAACAGGAATATAGAGCTTATCTCCATCTCGATATTCTATCTGCAAATAGTCCTTTTTTATTCCATTTTTAACAAGTGTTTTTAAACCATTATATCTACCAATTCCATGAACTGAATGAACAATATAGTCCCCAATACTTAATTTTGTAATATCCTTTATTTTACTTCCATATTGAAAGTTCGTTTTATATTTTGCAGATTTTCCTTTATCATGAAATAAATCATTTTCACTAAAAACAACATAATTCTCATATAGAAATCCCATTTCTAGAGGGTGTACAATTAAGTTTATTTTTTTATCATAAATTTCCTCTTCATTAGTGAAAACTGTATTTTCTTCTTGTAATAATTCGTTTAAACGGTTAACTTGGTACCGATTTTTTAAACAACAAACAACTGTCTTACCTTCCTTTAAATATTTATTTAGTGTTCCTCCTAAAGAATTGATTTTTCCAAAGTTTTCATCAATTTCATGGCTTATATATTTTTGTGTATTCTTAACCGAAATAGAGGTATTATCATCATTTTGAAAGTATATTTTTTCTAATTCACCCACATCTTCTAATGAGTTCATATACTTTTGCTCTACATCTTCATTTACATCTTCTTTATATTTTTGGATATCTTCTACCAATAATTCATACGTTGACATAAAAGATGTATAATCACTGTAAACTATAATAGGGGAATTCATATATGCACTAATCATAGAAACTTCGGTATATTTATACAAATTTTTCTGTTTATATATAGTTACATCTTCGTTATTTGGACTAAGAAATTCTGTATTTGGAGTAATTGTGACCTTATCTATTTCTTCTAAGGTTCTTTGTGTTTCTACATCAAATGTCCTTATGGATTCAATTTCATCACCCCAAAATTCAATTCGAATGGGTGTTGCAAAAGAAATTGGAAAAATATCAAGAACAAAACCTCGAATAGCGACTTCTCCTGTCTTCGTTACAACTGTTTCGCGATTATAGCCAATTTTTCCTATTTTTTCACTCATTTCTGAAAAATTATATTCTTTTCCTTTTTCTAAATGAATATAAGAATCTTGGTATTGTTCTTTTTTTGGTAGAAACCGAAGATATCCCATTAAATTAGTAACAACAATTTGCGGAGTATTATCCATTAGTCGATTTAATGTTTCTAATCTTGTTACCATAAATTCTGGACTAGTTGCAAGTGCTTCACTCGTTAAAAATTCATCCATTGGAAATAAAGAAACAGACGATGTGAAGTTAGTAAGCATTTGATACAACTGATTCGCTTCAAAAAGACTACTAGTTACAAGTAGAATTGATTTTTTTCTTTTTTCAAATACATTATAAATATAGACGGCTTGTAATTGTTTTGTCAAACCTGTTACCTTATGTTCTACCTCTTCTACTTGAAATAATTTTTTAAATATTTTCATATTCTTAACCTCCTAATACAAAAAAGAAATATCCCTATTTCTTATTATATTTACTCATTACATGTTCAAAATCTAAAGTTAAATAATCTATAAATAAGTTTGGAATACATGCAAGAGTTTCCTCTATCATCGCTTTTTCTCCTTCTTTAAATTTTCCTAAAACATAATCTTTGGTATCAATCACTTTATTATTTGCAATTCCAATTTTTAAACGTTTGTATTCATTCGTTCCTAAATTTTTTTCTATATCTTTAAGTCCATTATGCCCTCCACTTGAACCTTTATATTTTAATTTTATTTTTCCTACTGGCATATCTAGATCATCACTAATAACTAATATGTCTGTAAGTGATATCTTATAAAAATGAACAAAAGCAGCAATTACTTCTCCTGATAAGTTCATATATTTTTCTGGCTTTAATAAAATTATTTTTTCACCGCTATAGTTTATTTCTGCATAGGAACCATTAAACTTTTTTTTATCAAAAGTAACATGAAAAGAATCAGCAATTCTATCTAAACACATGAAGCCAATATTATGCCTCGTATCTTGATATTCACGACCGATATTTCCAAGTCCTGCTACTAATTTCATCTAATCACCTCTATGGTATTCTTGATAAACTATGTTTTTATTTAGCCCTCGAAGGTGTGCTACTTCTTTAATGGCTTCCTTAGAAGAATATCCTTTTTCCATAAAAGAATGCACATGCTCTAAAAGGGGAATATCACTATAATCTTCCTCCTTTTTGTAACCTTCTATAATTATAACAATTTCGCCCTTAATGTCAACGATTTCCTTTAAAACATCTTCTAAAAATCCTCGATATATTTCCTCAAATTTTTTAGATATTTCCCGGGAAATACTTACTTTTCTATTTCCCAAGATTTCTCTCATAATTGTGAGTGTATTTAGTAAGCGATGAGGGGCTTCATAAAAGATTAAAGTTGCTTTTATTTTTTCTAAATCTTGAAGTTCTTTTCTCTGCTTTGTATCTTTACTATTTAAAAATCCATAAAATAAAAAAGGCGATGGATCTAATCCCGATGTAATTAAAGCAGGAATCAAAGCCGTTGGTCCTGGTAATCCAACAACATTGTATTGATTTTGGATAGCAACTTTAACTAATTCATACCCTGGATCACTAATAATAGGCGTTCCCCTATCCGTTACAATTCCTACATCAAATCCATTTTTTAAATATTCTAAAAGTTTGTTATCATTTTTAGATTCATTATAATTATGACTAGAAATGAGTTTTTTCTTTATACCTAAATGCTTTAAGAGTAAGCCTGTTACTCTAGTATCCTCTGAAAAAATAACTTCTACTTTTTCTAAAGTATGAATTGCACGTAAGGTAATGTCCTCCATATTTCCAATAGGTGTTGGAATTAAATAAACGGTTGGACTATTATCATAACTTTTTTGACTCATACTACACCTTCTAACTAAATTTTTTCTTGATTTCTTCTGTATATTCTCCTTGGTCATTATATATATAAAGAGGTTCTGCTATTTTAAGTCCTGCATTACCATTCTTCACAAATTCAAGTAAGATAATATTTGCATTCTTCCCTCTTTTAGGATAAACAAATTGTATCCGTTTAGGCTCTAAATTTTTCTCTTTAGCACATAAAAGAATTTCCATTAGACGTTCTGGTCGATGTACAATAGCTAAAGAACCCCCATTTTTTAATAGTTTTTTAGCACACGTCATCAGTATATCTAAATTGAGTAGGATTTCATGTCTTGCATATTGCTTATGAATATCCTCATTAATGTTTGATTGTTCTTCCATTTTGAAATAGGGAGGATTGCATGTAATTAAATCGAAACAATCAGATTCTTGTTTTTTCGTGTATTCTTTGATATCTTCACAAATTAAATGAATTCTATCCTCTAGTTTATTTTCTTCAATAGATAATTTTCCAAGTTCATATACGTCTTTTTGTATTTCAATTCCTAAAATGGGAGCATTCGTTTTTGTAGATAAAAGGATGGGAATAACTGCATTCCCTGTTCCAATATCTAAAATCTTTCTTGTATTTTTCTTGATTTCGACAAAATTTGGTAAAAGAACTGAATCAATCGAAAATTTAAACCAATCTTCATTCTGGTAAATCTTTAAGTGAGAATATCCAAGTAAATAGTTAATTTTCTGCACAAGTTTCCTCGACTACATTCCCATTTGCAAGAATGACTTTATAAGTCCTATTTAGGATATCCACCTGTATAACTTTTCCTTTTCCCTCACTGGTTTCTACTTCACTACCAACTGGTGGAAGTCCCTTTTTGCATTCTTTATAACATTCATCTTCATACTTTAAGCAACAAAGAAGTCTTCCACATATTCCATTTATTTTTGATGGATTTAAAGAGATATTTTGATTTTTTGCCATTGCAATAGATACAGAATCAAAATCATTCAAAAATCTGGCACAACATAAGGTTTGTCCACAGGAACCATATCCACCAATTTGTTTGGCTTTATCTCTTACTCCAACTTGTCTTAATTCAATTCTTGTTTTATAAATAGACGCTAATTCTTTTGTTAATTCTCTAAAATCCACCCTAGTATCGGCATAGAATTTGAACATAAGTTGATCGCGATCAAATGTATAATTTGCATCTAAGACTTTCATTTCCAATTTGTGTTTACGTGCTAAGGTCTGGCATTTATGATAGGCTTCTTTCGCATCTTTTAAATTTTGTCTATGAGTATAGTAATCTTGTTTTGTTGCTGGTTTATAAATAGAATTCAATTCTTTTTTCAATTTACTTGTATCTATTGGGTGAACATCTGTTACTACTTTTCCAAATTCTATACCTCTGTCGGTTTTAACTAAGACGTTATATCCTTTTTTTATTTTGAAGTTCTCTATATAGTAATATTCCATTTTTCCGTTTTCTTGTAATGTTATTCCAACGATTTCTTTCAATTCACATCACTCAGTTCTATAATTAATTTATCTAATAATAAGGACATATTTGCATTATATTTTATATTTTCTTTTGCTTCATTTATGATTTTTATTTTCTCATTGATTTGATTTATTGTATTTTTTTGTGTCAATTCTTCCAAAGTGGCTTGTGAAAATAAAAATGGTTCCATCTGCATTTTACTTGCCAACATATCTCGATATATATATATCATGATATCAAAGGCAAATTGGCCCACCTCTTTTCCCACTATTTGTTCATGCCATAAACGTTGCGTAAATAGAATTGTATCCTTTTTTTTATTTTCAATAGTCCTTACAAATTTCTTGATAGCTTCTATTTTTTCACTTAATTTTTCTTCAGTATCTATTGTATCAGGAATTGCCATATAAAAGGATAACCTTTGAAACAAATTATCATTTTCAAAATTTTTCTGTTTTCTAAAAGATAAAATTTGACACCTTGATAAAATGGTTTCTAACACTTGATAAGCATTCTCTGTAATTAAGATGGCCACGATATTCTCGTTTGGTTCTTCTAAAAATTTTAGTATGGTATTCGCTGAAGAGGCATTTAATTGGTTAGCATGGTGAATAATATAAATCTTTTTATTTGCAACGACACTTTTCATACTAAATTCTTTTTGTAAATCATCAAGTTGTTCTTTTTTAATCCACATTCCATCTGGTTCGATTATTTTTAATTCAAGGAAATTATTTTTATCAATATTAGTACATTGTACGCATTGCATACATTTTTCGTTATTGGTGTACTTATTTGGACAAAATAAGGATTTAGCAAACGCAATAGCTACTTTATCTGCTTCTTTATAACCATTTGTTTCAAATAAATAGGCATGACTTATTCTATCACTTGTAATTGCATTTTTTAAAATTTTATATACGATTTTTTGATTATCTTTATATTCATCTAACATAATACACCTATTTTCATTAAAAAATTATTTTTTTTATTAGTATGAATGAAAAAAGAGCTGGAAAACCTAAGACACTAATCGTCCCAACTGTTACTACATTCATTGGAATTGTCATATTATAAGAAACTGTAATCATATTGTATCCATAGAGTAAAAAACCACTAAATAGAATCCTTTTGAGCGCATTCATTATTTTTTTCATTGTATCACCAATACATTTTACGTGTAGGTGTACAAACTATGCTACATTTTTTCGATCTTCAAGTGCCATCTCTAGTGTCAAAGAATCAATGTATTCCATATCAATGCCAATTGGAACACCATGTGCGATTTTAGAAACAACTACATTCATTCCCTCTAGTATTTTTGAAATATATAAAGCAGTAGTTTCCCCTTCTACGCTCGGTTTTACAGCTATAATGACTTCTTTAATTTTTTCTTTCTTAATACGTTCAATTAAAGAAGAAATATTAATATCCTCTGGATTAATTCCATCTAAGGGAGAAATTAAACCATCTAGAACATGATAAAGTCCGTGGTATCCTCCCATTTTTTCAAATAATGTCACGATTTTTGGCTCTTCTACAACGCATATGGTTGTTTTATCTCTAAAGGTATCGTCTTTGCAGATGGTACATAAATCTTCTTCGGCTAAGTAATTACAACGAGTGCATCTTTTGATTTTCTTCTTAACATTTTTTAATGCTTCTGCGAAGATTTGTAAAATTTCATCGTCCATATCTAACGTTGTAAGCGCTAAACGCTCAGCTGTTTTCTCACCTATTCCTGGGAATTTTTTAAAGCTTTCTATTAAATCATTTATAATAGTTGGATAGTTCATTAAAATAAACCTGGCATTCCTTGTGTATATTTTCCCATTTTCTTTTCTGTTTCTTCATCAATTTGTCTTAAACAGTCATTAGTTGCAACAACAATTAAATCTTGTAAAATTTCAATATCCTCTTTCTCTAAAGTTTCCATATTGATATTTACATCTGTTACTTTTTTATCTCCTGTCATTTTTACAGTTACAAAGGAAGATGTAGCCTCGAATTGCATTGCATCAATTTTGCTTTTTTCCTCCATCATATTTTTTTGTAATTTTTGTGCTTGTTTCATCATTGCTTGTATATTCATATATTCTTTCCTTCTTTCTAACTATATTCTACTATATCTCCAAAAAAATTATCAATCATTGATGTTTGTTTTTTTTGATTTTCATAGTATTCTGTAATATCAGCTGGTTCCTCTATCCACTCATATTTTTTTAGTTTACTATTAAATTCCTTTTTTATAATTTCCCAATTTTCTAAATTGATGGAAACAGAATACATTTTCTTATTATATATTCTTTCAAGCGTTCTATCAATATAAGGCAGGTTTTGTAAAAATTCTATTTCCATTCTTTCGTTTTTGCACAGGAATACAATATGGTCTTCACTTGCAACCTTTACTTCTGCATCTAGAATCATCGAAGCATAGTTGCTGTATTCTTTATCTATTAATAGTTTTTTTACTTCTTCAAGTTTACTTTTTATTTCTAGCATTTTTTGCTTGTTGAACCCATACAGAGTATTATTAATTCGAATTTTTTGTAATGTTCTAATTTTTTCCATAGTCTTTGAATCCAATTTTGTTTGTTCATGTTTTGTGATTGCCATTTCTTCTTCGTTACTTATGTTTAATGGTTCAAGAGACTTGATTACTTCTACTGTATTCTTATTCTTAAATTGTTCTATCCCTGCTTCTATTTGTGTATCTTCTTTGAAAGATGATTCTGTTTTTGTCGATTCTACATTTTTTATAGCTGATTCTTTTTCACTTTTAACAGGAGTAATTGTCGGTATTACATCTAAATTTTGTTCTTTTTGCATAAGAGAGACAATCATCATTTCAAATAGAATTCGAACATTGTTTGTTTTCTTCATTTCAAAAAGATACTCATTAATTTTTTTTATATATTCCATCAATTCCTTTACAGTAAAGAGTGATACGATATCAGCATAGAAGCTTTTACGATTATCATCAAGTGTGTAATTAGGTACATTCATGAATAATAGGATGTTTCGAAGAACACTCATTAATTCTTCCGATAATTTAATATAGTTTTTTCCTAAGTTTTCATATTGCTCTATTTTATAGAAAATTTGTTCGTATTCTTGATTTTTTATATTTTTAATAAAATCAATCAATTCTGTTTCTGGTAATGTCCCATTAATTTCATGCACATTTTCCAATGTAACATGATTATCAGAAAAAGCAATTACTTGATCTAGAATGCTCAGTGCATCTCGCATACATCCATCTGACTGACTTATAATTTCATCATAAGCGTTGTCCTCTACAGTAACATTTTCTTTTTCTGTAATAAACCTCAATTTTGTAATCATGTCTTCTTTTGCAATTTTTTTGAAATCAAACCTTTGGCATCTAGAAATGATAGTGGCTGGTATTTTGTGAGGCTCTGTGGTTGCTAGAATAAAAACAATATGTGATGGAGGTTCCTCTAATGTTTTTAATAATGCATTGAAAGCGCCTTGTGTCAACATATGGACTTCATCGATAATATAGACTTTATACTTTCCTACTGTTGGGACCAGACTTGCTTTGCTTCTTAATTCTCGTATCTCATCTACCCCATTGTTTGAAGCCGCATCGATTTCTATAATATCGATAGATTGTTTATTTAGGATTTGCAAGCAGCTTTCACACTCATTACAAGGATTTGTCCCCTGTAAATTAGAGCAGTTAATTGTTTTTGCAAATATTTTCGCGATGCTTGTTTTTCCTGTACCTCTAGGTCCAGTAAATAAGTAAGCATGATTTAGTCGCTGATTAAGAATTGCATTTTTGAGTGTTTTTACTATTACTTGTTGCCCTACAACTTCATCAAAATTCTGAGGTCTATATTTTCTATATAAAGTTTGATACATTTCTATCTCCTCCATGCTTACATTATACCATTTTTATGTTTGATTTAAAAGTTACAGTGAACACATTCTGATAATGTTTCACGTGAAACATTAAAATATCCATATATACCTTTTTGCTATTTTAATCGTTTTAATTTAAAAAATTCTTTAATTAAAACTAAGTTTTCCTTATTTTCCACTTTATCAATTTGAATGTTTTTAAAAATGTAGTTATTATTACTTTCAATTGCCCCAAAATTTTGATTTGCATGGGAATATACAATTCTTTTAATTCTAGATTGAATAATAGCCCCCGTACACATCATGCAAGGTTCCAAACTAGAATATAAGATGCAATCGTCCAAGTGCCATGTTTTAAGTTTCTTACAAGCTTTTTCTATAGCAATAATTTCTGCATGGCAGATAGCATTATTTTTTCTTTCTTTTGTATTGTAGGCTTTGGAAATAATTTTATTATTTTTGACAATGATAGCGCCTACTGGAAAATCTCCTTTTCTTGCTGCCTTTTCTGCAAGCTTAACAGTCATTTCGATATACTTTTCATCCATATTCATAATCAATCCCCAAACAAATATTAAATTTCATTTCTTTCTAAGTAATTATTCCATACCAGTGTATCACTTAATAAAAATAATTGAATATATTAAAACAATTAATAGTATTCATTTCGATAGTACTTTCTTTTAAGTAGAAATTTTTTTTCATAGAACGTATATATTTAGAGTATATATATAACATACATCATTTTTCAATACATAAGATTAATATAAATCTAATAAAAAAGCACACACATTCAGTGGTTCTTAAGGCTGCTATCTTCCGATTCTGACCTGGTTCAAACATAAATGTTGTGCACTATTAATATACTACAAAATAGTTGAAATAGCAATATGATCTATGCAATTAAATGACAAAAAATAGTTTAAAAAAGGATCTATAAAGATAGTTCTTTTGTGTATAAATAATTAATTAAATCATATATGCTAATCTAGATTATACAAATACAATGCATTAAATATGCATCATTTTTGATATCTATATGTATATTTCATAAGTAACATATATTGTATTAGCCAAATAAACAATATATATTCCAATAGATGATTAATAATCTGTAAAGTTCATATTTCTAATTGCATAATAAAATTTATTTAGAAGCAAAAATGTTTCACGTGAAACATTAAAAGAGAAAAATTATTCATTTTCCTCTTCTTGTACTTCAATGTTTTACTCTTTCTGAACTTCTTCTTCCTCTTCTTTAGCAATTAAAGCTACTGTACTAACAAGTTGTTCCTCTTTCAAATGAATTAAACGAACACCTTGCGCAACTCTTCCTGTTGTTGATATTTGCTCTATTGGTAAACGAATAATAATTCCACTATTTGTGATAATCATTAAATCATCGTCACCATGCGTTGTTTTGAAAGCAACAATATTTCCATTCTTTTCCGTAATATTTAAAGCTTTTACTCCTTTACTTCCACGATGTGTCATTCTATATTCTTCTAAGTCTGTTTGCTTTCCATACCCTTTTTCTGTTACAACTAATATTTTCTGATTTTCTTCTGCTATTTCGCATCCTGCACAAATACCACCGTCTAATTCAATACCCTTAACACCTGCAGCTGTACGTCCCATAATTCGAATTTCGTTTTCATTAAATCGAATCATACGACCATTGGAAGATGCAATAAGTATTTCGTTATTTCCATTTGTTTTCTTAGCGGCTATTAAGCAATCATCATCTCGCAATGTAATAGCAAGTTTTCCATTTGAACGAATATTTTCAAACTCTTGAATACTTGTTCTTTTAACGATTCCTTTTTGTGTACAAAATACAATATTATTTTCTTTTTCATTTGGACTTACCATTAACATAACTGTAACATATTCTTCTTTTTCTAGTGGTAATAAGTTAATAATTGGTAATCCTTTTGATTGCCTACTAAATTCAGGAATTTCATATCCTTTGACACGATATACTTTTCCCTTATTTGTAAAGAATAAGATATAATCATGCGTTGTTAATGATAATAAGTGTTCCACAAAATCTTCTTCATTGGTAGACATTCCTTTAATTCCAACTCCGCCACGATTTTGTGTTTTATACGTATCACTATTTACACGTTTAATATATCCTTTATTTGTCAAAGTAACAATAATATCTTCAACAGGAATTAAGGATTCATCTTCAATATAATCGATGGCTGTCATATCAATATGTGTTCTTCTCTCATCATTATATCTATCTTTAATTTCTAGTAATTCTGTCTTAATAATAGAAAGAACTTTCTCTTCACTTGCTAGAATAGATTTTAATTCTTCAATTTTTGCAAGTAATTCTTTTAATTCTTCTTCTATTTTATCTCTTTCTAAGCCTGTTAATCTTCTTAATTTCATCTCAAGAATAGCATCAGCTTGGATTTCACTTAAACCAAATTTAGAAATTAAGCCTTCTTTTGCTTCTTCATCAGAGTTAGAACCCCTAATTAATTTAATAACTTCATCAATATGGTCAAGAGCAATTTTAAGTCCTTCTAAAATGTGCACTCGATCTTGTGCTCTTTTTAAATCAAAGGTTGTTCTACGAATAATGACCTCTTTTTGATAATCAATATATTTGGATAAAATATCTTTAAGTCCTAATGTTTTTGGTACTCCATGATCAAGCATTAAAAAGATAATGCCATAATTCATTTGGAAATTCGTATGTTTATATAAATTATTTAAAATAATTTGTGGATTCACATCTTTTTTAAGCGTAATGGTAATTTTAATTCCATTCTTTATATCGGTATGATAATCTGCTATTCCATCAATAACTTTATCTCGAACGAGTTCAGCAACCTTATTTTTAAGGTCTGATGTATTTATACCATATGGAACTTCTGTGATAACAATACTATTATGATTTCCTGATTCTATAATTTCAGCTCTACTTCGAATCGTAATTGTTCCTCTTCCAGTTTCGTAAGCTTTTTTAATACCACTATTTCCTAAGATGATACCTCCTGTTGGAAAATCAGGACCTTTAATATATTCCATCAATCCATCCGTATCAATATCTGGATTATCAATATAAGCAATACAGCCATCAATAACTTCTCCTAAATTATGTGGTGGAATATTTGTGGCCATACCAACCGCAATTCCCATAGTTCCATTTACTAAAATATTTGGAAAACGAGAGGGTAAAACAGTTGGCTCTTCGTCGGTTTCTGTAAAGTTTGGCATCATATCCACGGTATCTTTTTTGATATCACGTAACATCTCTAAAGAAATTTTAGAAAGTCTAGCTTCTGTATAACGATGCGCAGCTGCTCCATCTCCTTCAATGTTACCAAAATTTCCATGCCCATCTACCATCGTATATCTTTGATTAAAACTTTGAGCGAGTCTTACTAAAGCATCATAAATAGAGGAATCTCCATGTGGATGATAATGTCCCATTACATATCCAACGGTTGTCGCACTTTTTTTATGTGGTTTATCTGGCGTATTTCCTTCTTCATACATCGACCATAAAATACGACGATGAACAGGTTTTAACCCATCTCTAAGATCTGGAATGGCACGTGACGTAATAACACTCACGGAATAATCAATAAATGAGTCCTTGATTTCAGTTACAATATCATTAATGGCTAGGGAATCTCTTTCATGAAAAGTACCACTAAAATCCTCTGTTCCCTCTCCACTATCTTCTATCTCTTCTTCTAAATTATTTACTGTTTCGATTTCTTCTTCTCTATTTTCATTCATAACCTACACCTCCTTTTAAATATCTAGATTTTTTACATATGCTGCATTTTCTTCAATAAATTTTCTTCTAGGTTCTACTTCTTCCCCCATCAATGTATTAAAAACTTCATCTGCTTTCATGCAATCATCCACTGTTATTTTTCTTAAAACACGTTTATTAATATCCATAGTAGTTTCATTGAGTTCATCTGCGTCCATTTCCCCAAGTCCTTTCATACGCGTAATTTCTACCTTAGAACGGATATTTTCAGGTAATGTTGCTAAATACTTTTCCTTTTCTGGTTCATCAAGAACATACTTCCTAATTTTACCATGTCTTATCCGAAATAATGGAGGTTGCGCTGCATATACATGTCCAGCTTCTACAATAGGTTTAAAAAACCGATAAAATAGGGTAAGTAATAATACACGAATATGAGAACCGTCAACATCGGCATCGGTCATGATAACAATCTTATCGTAACGTAATTTTGATAGATCAAATTCTTCTCCTATTCCCGTACCAAAAGCTGTAATAATCGTTCGAATTTCTTCATTTGAAAGTGCTCTATCCAAGCGGGCTTTCTCTACATTTAATATTTTTCCTCGAAGTGGCAAGATGGCTTGCGTCATAGAATCTCTTCCCTCTTTTGCAGAACCACCTGCACTGTCTCCCTCGACGATAAATATTTCGGCTTCCTTTGGATCTTTGCTTTTACAATCAGATAATTTTCCCATAAAAGATACAGGTCCCAATTCACTTTTTCTTGTAATTTCACGAGCCTTTTTTGCTGCATTTCGTGCTCGACAAGCAAGCATTGCCTTATTTACAATACTCTTTGCCTCTTCCGGATTTTCCATTAAAAACCTTTCAAATCCCCCCGAAAAAACATTATCAGCTAGTTTTCTAACTTCACTGTTTCCAAGTCTACCTTTTGTTTGCCCTTCAAATTGAGGATTCGGATGCTTACAAGATACAATCATTGTAAGTCCTTCTTTTACATCATCCCCTGTTAAAGATTCGTCCTTTTCCTTTAAAAGACCAGTTTTACGTGCATAACTATTGATAACTCGTGTTAACGCTCTTCTTACGCCTTCTTCGTGTGTTCCTCCATCATGCGTATTAATATTATTAACAAAGGAATAGATGTTGTCATTGTAACTTGTATTATACTGCATAGCTACTTCAAAGAATACACCAGAGTCTTCTCCTTCTAAGTGAATAATATTTTCATGTACTGGTGTCTTATTGGTGTTAATAAAACGTACATATTCAGAAATTCCACCTTCATATAGGAAATGTTCTCCAGTTGTATCCTCATCATCACGGTCATCTCTCAAAGTTAACGATAATCCTTTATTTAGAAAAGCAAGTTCACGGATTCGAACCTTCAATGTTTCATAATCATAAATATCCGTATCAAATATTTCTGCATCTGCTTTAAATGTAACCATTGTTCCTGTTCGATCTGGTTCACAATCACCAATGATTGTTAGGGGTTGTGCTATTTTGCCACCATTTTCAAACTTAACTTCGTGAATCTTTCCATCTTTATAAACACGTACTATTACCCATTTACTTAATGCATTTACTACACTAGCACCTACACCATGAAGTCCTCCTGCTACTTTGTAGCCCCCACCACCAAATTTACCTCCTGCATGTAAGACAGTATAAACAGTTTCTACAGTAGAAATACCAGTTTTAGCATGAATCCCTACTGGAATCCCACGACCATTATCCTTTACTGTGACTGAATTATCCTTATTAATAATGATTTCAATGTGGTTACAATATCCTGCAAGTGCTTCATCAATTGCATTGTCTACAATTTCCCATACTAGATGATGCAATCCCTTTACATCTGTTGTCCCAATATACATACCAGGACGTTTTCTTACTGCTTCTAACCCTTCTAAGACTTGAATATCCGAAGCATCATAATGTTCTTCTTTATTTTGCATTTTCCTTCACCTCTTTGATTTTTTTTACCTTTCCATCTTCAATTTCAATCAACTTCGCTTTATCGATAATTTTTTTATTAATTGTAGAAAGTTCTGTCGTTGTAATAATCGTTTGAATATTGTTTTTGATAAATTTAAGTAAATTGTTTTTTTTACGATTATCTAATTCACTAAAAATATCATCTAAAAGTAAAATCGGTGTTGTATTTGTATAAGTTTTGAAGATGTCTATTTCTGCCAATTTAATTGCAAGGACTGCAATTCTCTGTTGTCCTTGGGAGCCATAAAGTTTTAAGTTTTGATCGTTTAAATAAAAAGAAAAATCGTCTCGATGTGGTCCAACCAAACTTGCCTTAAATCGCAATTCACTAGAATACATTTTCTCCATCTTTTGTTTCAAATTCCGTTTAATCTCTTCCCGATTAGAAGAACTTGTATCAATACTCGATTCATAAACCAAATGAAATCCATCTAATCCTGTAATTTTTTTATAAATCTCTGCACATCTTTCGTTCAAAAGAGAAATAAATTTTTTTCGTAACTTATAAAGATAGCTTCCTTTTTCTACAAAATAATCGTTTAAAATACTCAAATAATTTTCATCAACACTTTCTCCGTCTTTGATTTTCTTTAAATAATCATTACGCATTTTTAATAACTTATTATAATCATTTAATAAAGTATAATAGCCACTATATAATTGGCTGAGTTCTAGATTTAAAAATCTCCTTCGAATACTTGGAGCACCTTTGATTAGTTCTAAATCTTCTGGATAAAAAATAATTAGATTCATTTTAGAAATGTAATCAGAAACTTTATTTACTTTTTGCTTATCAATTTTTAATTCTTTATTGGTAGATAAACTTAATTCTAGCTCCATCGGAAATCGATTTTTTTTTACAACTCCCTTAATATTTAAAAACTTCTCATTATCGCGTATTAAATGATTATCTATCGTTAAACGATGCGATTTTGTAATTCCCAAAACATAGATACTTTCTAGTAAATTGGTCTTTCCCTGTGCATTTTTTCCATAAATAATGTTAATTCCTTTATTAAAATCTAAAGAAAGCGTTTCATAATTACGAAAATTTTTAATTTTTATTGACTGAATATACATAAAACACCTCTATTTTCATTTTAAAACTTTTCTTAACACTTTTTAGGTCTCTACATACTCCTCTACACACATACAATTATACCATAAATTACTATAAAAAATAAGCATTTTTATCAAAAATGCTTATTGAAACACCTCATTTCTTCTATTTCGAATTTTTGATTCTAATAAAGTAGACCTTAAAATCTGATTCTCAATAGAATGATAGGAAACATCAAGGATTAAACGGCTTCCATTTTTAAAGTGAAGAACTGTTCTTTTATTGTCTTTCTCAATGTTGTGTATCTTTTTTAAGCAAATCCAATTGCAATTTTGAAAACGAGGTGAACTCGTTGGAAAAAAGATAATCTCTCTAGATTCTTCAATAATAATAGGAGCTTTATAATTGATACCAATTAAATTTTTTGTGCCTTCAAACCTCCCTGAATATGAACTTCCAAAAAATTTACAACTATCATTAATAATTTCTGTGGAATCTTTTGTTACAACAAATTCATCATTTTCTTCAATAATTCTAGAGCGCCCCTTCTTTAAAGAAATAATCGCTATTGTAGAATTATTAATTTCGTAACCTTCTAGCATATATTCACCCCCTCATCTGGAAAGTAGCTTCTATTAAAACCTAGAGGAGGGTCACATTTTGTTTAAATTTGTCAAATAAAAAAAATTTTATCGAAAATCAATAAAATTTTTTTCAAAAATGGAAAAAACAACGATTTAAAAATGATTATTAACTCTCTAAAAAAATAATTTTTTCTGTATTATCCTTGCCTAAGAAATCTTCACTTGTGCTACTATCTCTATCGACGATAATAACTTCTTTATCAGTACGTCTTTTATATCCACAGAACTCATCATTACACATAAAGATAGAAATCTTCCCGTCTTCACTAATATAAGCTGTTCCTAGTTCTGGATCTTTTCCGTTAAAATCTAGTCGTTCAATATCGCCTCCTGTTGGGCTTAAATCTAAAATTACGCTTGTTCCTGCCACCTTTGTAGAATACATTTCTATAGACTTAATCATACCAGTCACACTATTTGAAAATGTATTTTTCTTTGAATCGTCAATTAAATGGGAAACAACTGGAATTGTAATTAGAGCAACAATTGCAATAATAATGATAACAGTTAATAGTTCAATTAATGTAAAACCCTTTTTCTTCATACAATCACCCTATCCTTAAGAAAATTATATAATTTTTCTACTAAAAATGCAACAGAATGTACTTTCTATATTCCATTTTTTACATTTATTTACAACTAAAATTTCTTTTTTCTACATGAAATACGTCTTTATCATATTATTTGGCTTTTATTTTAAATTAAAATGTCCAATTTTTCTCTAAAATACGTAATTTATACAACTGAATAAATAAAAGAATAGCATAAAACTATTCTTTATTAGTATGTCCGAATAGGAACAATTAATTCAATTAAATTATCATCATCTAAGTTTTTAATAATAATTGGTTTTAATTCCCCATTAAACAGTATTTTTATCGATTCACATTCAAGAGTACGAATTGCATCCATCATATACTTTGATGAGAAACTAATCTCTATTTCATTCTCATTGTTTTTTTCTATCTCAACAGTTTCTTCTACATGCCCTATTTCAGGTATATTAGAAGAGATTTGAACAATATCTTCATCTGTTCGAAATGTTACTATATTTTTATCTGATTCATTCGTAAGTAAACTAGCGCGGTCTAAAGCTTTATAGAATGCATTTAAGCGTACTGTAACTTCTAAATAAAATGTATCAGGAATTAAAGCAGATAAGTCAGGAAAATCTCCATTAATTAATCTTGACATCATAATGATAGAATTAAATTTAAAGATAATTTTATTTGAAAAAATATGTAATTCAATATCGTCATCATCATTTTCTAATAGTTTTACCAATTCATTTAAATTTCTTGTTGGAATGATAATATTGATAGGACTTTTACTTTCTTCTTTTAACTCAACTTTCTTTTTAGAAACACGGTAAGAATCGGTTGCGCTTGCCTCTAGAATATTTCCGTTAATTACAAAATTGATTCCTGTAAGAGCTGGTCTAGATTCTTGTTGTGATGATGCAAAAGCTGTTTGCCTTATAATGGTTTTAAAGACAGATTCATTCATTACAATTGGATTTTCACTATCTTGTAAATCAAGAATTGGAAATTCAGATGCATCATTACAATTTAAGTTAAAATTGGAATTGGAAGTTTTAATATCAATCTTGTTGTCTAAAACTTCTTCAATTTTTATAAGCTCTCCCGGTAATTTTCGAATAATCTCATAAATATAACGTCCTGAAACTAAAATTGTTCCTAACATTTCTATCTTTTCAATTTTTTCTTTTGCAATAAATGTTTTGATGGCAATATCATTGTCGGTACTCATTAAATATAATCCATCATTTGTTAATTCAAATTTAATACAATTTAGTACAGGTATAATATTTTTACTTGATATTCCCTTTATAACATAATTTAAATGTTCCATTAAAATACTTTGTTTTATTTCTAATTTCATAAAAACCTCCCATTTATTATATTTTTTTATTTTATATTATTTATATTATTAATGTCAAATATGTTCAAAACTGACTTTACTCTTGTTTTACAACTATTTTTATATGTTTAAATCTTGTAGATGTTTTTGAGTTTTACACATTAAGTGTTAATTTCTTGTACAATTTTATGAATGGCTTTGTCAAGTTCTGCATCTTTTTTGATTTCATTGGTTATCTTTTCTACTGAGTGCATAACTGTTGTATGTCGTTTTCCTCCGAATTCCATTCCAATTTTAGAAAGTGGTTCATCAAAGTGGACACGACAAATATACATAGCCACCTGTCTTGGTATAGCAATATTGGCTTGTCTTTTTTTACTTTTGATATCAGCGACAGGAATATTATAATGTGTAGATACTACGTTGATGACTTGATCAATCTTATTTTTTGAACTAATCTGTACTTTAAAAGAACCTTTTAATGCCTCGATTGCTAGATCAAGGGTTACATTTCCCCCATTCATCATTGCTGCAAAGGCAATGACACGTGTAATGGATCCTTCTAGTTTTCGAATATCGGTTGTACAGTTATTAGCGATATATTCTTTTACATCACCTGGGAAATCATTGGATAAATTGTGTCCCATAATTTTATTATTGATAATTTCCATTCTTAGGTTATAGTCAGGTGGAGACATACTTGTTGTAAGACCCCAATTAAATCTTGTTTTTAAACGGTCCTCTAATAATTTTAAATCATCAGGAGAACGGTCAGAGGAAATAATAATTTGTTTGTTATTTTGATATAAATCATTAAATGTATTAAAAAACTCTTGTTGTGTTTGAATCGCATTACTCAGATATTGAATATCATCAATAATGAGGACATCGACACTTCTATACTTTTCTTTAAAGTTATCGACATTATCGAAATTATTCCCCTTTCCCCCCTTTTTATATCTAGAAGTATGGGTAAAATCATCAATAAAATCATCACAAGTAACGTAAAGGACTTTCTTTTTACTGTTTTTTACAATATAGTTTCCAATCGAGTGCATTAAATGGGTTTTTCCTAGCCCACTATTACTATAAATAAAGAGTGGATTGTACATTGTACCAGGATTTTCTGCTACAGCTAAAGCAGTTGCATGGGCAAATTTGTTAGAGTCCCCTACTATAAATGTTTCAAAATTATATTTTGGGAGCAAATTGCTTTCAAAAGAAACAATCGAAGGAACTCCTAACTCATCTGTTTCAATTTCTATATTTTTTTCTATCTCTTCTTCTGTATAGTATTCAAATTTAAAATTTGATCCAGAGATATCTGTAAATTTTTCTTCTATAAAGCTATTATAGTTTTCTTTTAAGTTTTTCTTATGTATATGCATGGGAACAACCACTTTTGCAGTGTCCCCTTTTAATTCGACAAGTTTACTTTCAGAAAACCATGTATCAAAGGCAATCGGAGATAATTCATTTTTGATACTATCAAGAAATGATGTCCATAACTTATTTGTATCCATAAAAAACCTCCTCCCTATAACCATTTTACCCCATTTTTCTACAAAAAAAAAGAGAAAAATCAGGTTTTTAAAGCTTTAAACGTACTTTTGAACATAAAAAACGACGAAAAAAGAATATTTACGTCAATTTTGAACAAAATTGTTCAAAAAGTTATGACCTATGTGTAAACATGTTGATATACTTTTGCACAAAAATGTTCAAAACTTGTAAAAGGTTTGAAAAAAGAATGTCGAATGATGTCAAAAAAGTTGTCAAAAAATAGAATTTTGTCGAAAACGCAGAAAACTTTTCGACACTCCCCTACTTTTCTACATTTTCATGCTGAAAACGAAATATATTTGAAATAAACGACTATAAAAAATTGACAAAGTCCCCTTTTATCTATATAATGTTAAAAGTGTTTATAGAAAGAAAACGCAGGAGGTGGGAAAATGAAAAGAACTTATCAACCAAATAATAGAAGAAGAAGTAAGAAACAGGGATTTTTTGCTCGAATGGAAACAAAAATCATCAATAGACGTAGAAAAAAAGGTCGCAAAGTATTATCACATTAAAATACCCACTGAAATTCAGTGGTTTTTTTAAATCGGAGGTCAAATATGAAAAAGATAAATATTTTAAAAAATAGTCGCGATTTTACGAAAATTATCAAGTCAAAAAAGCCTTATAAAAGTGAACATTTTATCATATATATAGATAAGACAGGGGAAGAATTGTATCATTTTGGTATATCGGTAAGTAAAAAAATAGGCAATGCCGTTGTTAGAAATCGGATAAAAAGGCAAATTAAGAGTATCCTTGATAAAAAGGACTATAAAAAAGGATTTAATTGTATTATAATAGTAAGAAAGAGTTTGTTAGATTTAACTTTTAATGAAATGGAGGAAAGTTTATTTGAACAAATTCAAAAGTTGAAAATAGAAAAGGAGAAAGCGGAATGAAAAAGAAAAAATTGATTTGTGTATTCCTATGCATTTTTATGCTTAGTGGATGTACAACCTATTTAAAAGATGGAAAACAAGCCGTAAAATATGAGAAGACAGGGCAAACACTTACCAAAAATATATTGTGTCGACCAACAGAAGGGGACATTGTAGAATTATATGAGAATTATGATGCAAAAGTAGAGGAAAATAAAAGGGTAAATCTCGATGAGTTACCAGAGTGTGAGGATTTAAGTTTAACAGGGAAATATGAAGGAATATGGACAAGCATCTTTGTTAAGCCTTTAGCTATTCTTATTATTCAATTTGGAAGTTTTATAAAGAGTTATGGTCTAGCTTTAATTTTAATTACTCTTGCTATTCGTGCAATCGTATGGCCACTTTCTGGTAAAGCCCAAAAACAATCTGTAAATATGCAGAAAGCGAAACCAGAACTTGATAAGTTAGAAAAAAAGTATAAAAACAGAACGGATCAAGAAGCAATGATGCAAAAAAGTCAAGAAATGTTAATGATTTATAAGAAGTATAATATTAATCCAATGTCAGGATGTTTATTTGCATTCTTACAAATTCCTTTATTCTTTGCTTTTTATGAAGCAATTAGTCGAATTCCAGTGATTTTTGAAGAAACATTCTTAGGTTTTCAACTTGGAACAAGCCCATTAACTGCTGTATTTTCAGGACATTATCAATATTTAATCTTTATTGTATTAATCGCAGGAGCTACATATTATTCTTTTAAATTAAATGCGAAAGCAACAGTAATGTCAGAAGAACAAGCCCATCAAATGAAATTAATGAATTTATTTATGGTTGTATTTATGACTATAGCATCTTTTTCTATATCAAGTGGTATTGCAATTTACTGGGTTACTTCAAATGTATTTACAATTGTTCAAAATTTAATTATGAGAAGGGAAAAGAAGCATGTTAAATAAGAGAAGTTTTGAAGGAAAAGATAAGGAATCACTTTTAGAAAGAATAAAAGAAGAGTTAAATCTTTCATTAGAGGACTTATATATAGAGGAAGAAGTTATAACAGGAGGCCTTTTTAAAGGACAAAAATATTGTTTAAAAGTAATTACTAAGGAAGAGGTTCGTGAATTTATAGGAAATTATGTAGATGAATTTTCTAAATTAGCAAATATTAAAATACAATATGAACTTGCTGAAGATGATGACTTCTTTCACTTGTTATTAATTAGTGAAAATAATCCTATATTAATAGGAAGAGAAGGGAAAACATTAGAGCATTTCCAAATATTGTTGAGACAAGCTCTATTAAAAAATACAGGACATGTTATTAAAATAAATGTAGATATTGCAGGATATAAGGAACAAAAATTAAAAAATTTAGAAAAACAGATTCATACAGTGGCACAAGAGGTATTATCTTCAAAAATAGATGTATCTTTAGATCCAATGAATTCATATGAACGAAGAAAAGTACATACAATAATAAGTGGTATGGAACATTTAAAGACGGAAAGTATCGGAGAAGGAAAAGAGAGACATATTGTGATTCGATATGTAGAAAAATAAAACACAGTATATGTGTTTTTTCATGGAAGGAGAATGTATGGAAAAGGAATATTATGAAATTATCAAAGATATTTTAGAGAGTGAAGAATTTCAAAAGAGAAAGAAATATAAACATCATGGGAGTATTACTGTATATGATCATTCACTTAAAGTATCCCAAGTTGCTTACAAGATTTCAAAAAAATTTAAAAGTATGGATTCAAATAGTATAGCAATAGGGGGGTTACTCCATGATTTTTATGATAAACCATGGCAAGAGAATAAAGATAAAAATCCCTTCTTTAAAAAACATGGTTTTGTACATGCTCATCAGGCTTTAGTGAATGCAGAACACTTTTTTCCAGAATATATGAATGATAAGACAAGAAATATCATTGAGAGTCACATGTTTCCTCTAAATAAGGTACCTCCTAAATATAGGGAAGCATGGTTAATTACATTTGTAGATAAATGGGTTTCTCTAGAGGTTCTTTTACATCCTACGTTTTTCCTAAGGTTGTTTGGGATTAGAGGTGGTAAATCATGAGAGATACAATTGCAGCGATTGCAACAGCGCAAGGGGTAGGGGCAATTTCCATCATACGTGTAAGTGGAATTGATGCTATTTCTATTGTGCAGCAGATTTTTTCTAATCCAAAATTAAGTGACGCACCAACACATACGATGCATTATGGTTTTATCCAAGACGAAGAAAAAAAAGTTGATGAGGTTTTAGTTTCCGTGATGCGAGGACCAAAAACATTTACAACAGAGGATACTGTGGAAATCAATTGTCATGGAGGAGTAGCTACTACAAAAAAAGTATTGGAATTAGTTCTTGTACATGGAGCACGTCTTGCAGAACCAGGGGAATTTACCAAAAGAGCCTTTTTAAATGGAAGAATTGATTTACAACAAGCAGAAGGGGTTATGGACTTAATTAGTGCAAGTACTGAAAATGCGAGAGGTCTTGCTATGAATCAAGTACGAGGCGAAGTTTCTAAAAAAATTAAAGAGTTACGAGAAGATTTAGTTGGAATTTTGACAGAAATTGAAGTAAATATTGATTATCCTGAATATGAAGAAAATATTGAAGTGACACATCATATGTTGCTTCCCAAAATAACAGAATTAAAAAAAAAGATGCGTGATTTATTAAGTAAAAGCGAAGATGGACAAGTTTTGAAAACAGGAATTAAGACAGCAATTCTTGGACTACCAAATGTCGGTAAGAGTAGCTTACTCAATATATTATTAAACGAAGATAAGGCAATTGTAACAGATATAGAAGGTACGACAAGAGATATGGTAGAAGGTTCTATTTTACTGAATGGTTTACAGTTTAATATGATTGATACAGCAGGTATCCGAAAGACAAATGATGTTGTAGAAAATTTAGGTGTTGAAAAAAGTAAACAACTTATTGATACTGCTGATTTCATTTTATTCTTAGTTAACAACAATAAAATGTTTACAAAAGAGGAAGTAGAATTATTAGAGAAAATAAAACAAAAGGAATATTTAGTGGTTGTCAATAAAATGGATTTAGAGCCTGTAATTGATTTAAAAGATATAGATGAAAGTCACATTATTCGTGTCAGTGTAAAAGAAGGACAAGGAATAGAAGAATTAAAACAAAAAATGGTAGAACCTTTTATGGAAACAGTTCCTGCAAAGGATCTAACATATTTAACAAATGCAAGAAGTATAGCACTTTTAAAGAAATCTTTTGAAGAGTTGAAAGAAGTAGAAAAGGGGGTTAATGAGCAAGTACCAGTGGATATGTTGGCTATTGATATAAGAGAGATTTGGAATTGTTTAGGAGAGATTATTGGTGAAACTTACGAGGAAGAGTTAATAGACGAACTATTTAGTCGTTTTTGTTTAGGAAAATAGGGGAATTTTGTAATGAGTTCTTCTTTTTATTTATGTCCTAAATAGGATTGGTATTTTAACAGAATTTCCAATTGACAATTGGTTAAAATTATTATAATATTTGTACTAGATGGAGGTTTATATGGTTAATTTACAAAAAAAAGAATATGATGAGATAAAAAAACAAAGAGAAAATATTTTAGATGAACTGAAACTACTTAGAGAAAACGAAGCTGTTAAAAGATATTTATCTTTAATAGATCAAAATAAAGATTTGCACAATAAACAACTTGAACTATATCAAGGTATAAAGCAGGAAGAATATAAATCTTGTGAACATATATTAGTATATTCTAAAATAGATTATGACAGATACGAGGGTCGTACATACAAGAGCTGTGGATGTATAAAGTGTGGTTTGGATAATAGTGTTTTGAACTATGAGTGGAAGTATTTACCATTTGAGAGACAAATAATGTACACTCATTTGATGGATAATTGTTTTGCTGGAATGATTAAGGGAGTAGAAACAGAAGTCGCATGTGATTTAGATTTAGCGCAAGCAATATTTTCAAAAATAAAGGAAGTACATCCTGATATTGATGATACAACAGCAATTAAATACTTTGAAATTGCTTTAGACGATATACGAAATATAAAAGTAAGCGATGAAAGAAAAGTAGGAAGGGCGAAAAGATTATCATTAAAGCCAGAATTTAAAAGGTGGTCTTATGATGATGTTTGTAATGACTAAAAGTATAAGGAAGTAGCGTGCAGTTTTTGTTACTTTTTCAGATTATTTGTACAGGAAATGTATTATGTTGTTTAAAATGAGGAGATATAAAAGAATATCGATTAGGCTTGTTCTGCTATTAATATGATAGTGATTTTGAAAGATTAAAAGTAAAAATGAAATTGATTTATGAAACTTTAAAATGATAAGGAAAACTGCATAATAATTATGTAGTTTTTTAATATGTCATTTATTTTAATAATAATTGTATAAAGATAAAAAAATATTGATTGACAAACCTATTAGAAAATAATCAGAAATTTTCCCTAATCTAAGGAAAAGCCTCTATTTATATAGGAATATAAGAAT
>CAPHZB010000015.1 GCA_948629335.1 uncultured Bacilli bacterium | reverse complement strand
GGAGTATTATTATTACCCCATAATTGTAACTTTTATTTTTGGAAGACGCCTATAAAGACATCTTAAAAATGCCTTATTATTCGTTAATGTCATCTTTTTAGTAGAAAGTAGAAGGAGTTGCTCATTTATTCTTGAAAGTACATCTTCTTCTATTGCCTGCCTCCCCGTTTTCTTTGTATAGAAATATTCAGGATAAATGTCCTCTACTAAAAATAAAGTATATGGCAAATATGCAATATTATCATACACTAGGTGAGATTCCCAAAACTCTGATAGATAAATAAAATCATATGGTAGGTTTTTGATAAGTTCTTCGTAAGGTGTATTCTTATAAGTCGCTTCATTTTTAAAAGCAATATTTATAAAGTGAGCAAGATATTGTTGTTCTAATTCAGGGCGTATTTGATCTACAACAGCCTCTGAAAGATTTTGATAGCCTTTCTCCTCTTTCTCCATCATCACAACATTCGATTCTTCCTCATCAATTTGTACCAGTCTTTCTTTCTCAGATAAAATAATTTCAAGTGTACGTATCACTCGTAAATAAGGTAATAGATTACTTCCATTTTCAATGTATTGTTCTATAAAATTATCCTCAATTGAAGGAACAATTTGTTTTAATTTCTCGATTTCTCTTTCTAAGTCATAATAATCTTCCATTTCTAAAAGCTCTATATATTCTTCTTCTTTTTTCAGTAAAAAGTCCATACAGAAAGAGAAAGGAGTCATTCCCGTTTTCTTGCCTATTTTATCTATAGTAGAATTTCCCGCATCTTCGAAAACAGACTTCTCTTCCAAATTAGAACTTAAATTCTTCCAATTTTGCTTATATAATTTGTAAATAGCTATTCTGTTTTGTATCATTGCATCAATAGTTTTTTCTATATTCATATGCCCTACCCCCTAATGGATGGGAATATAATACTATATTTTTGTCTTTTTGTAAACAAAGAAAGAGAATTTTCTTCTCTTTCGTCTATATAAACGCTACTGCGTAGCGGGCTTTAAACAAGTACGAATTGATATTTTTTCTTTTAGACAAATTTCAATACTCCCCTGTGTACTTGTTTTTAAAATGGTGGTATTTAAGTCTGTTAAACGATTGATAACTTCAGGACTTGGATGTCCATATGTATTTGTTTTTCCAACAGAAATGAGTGCATATTTTGGATCTATTTCTTCTAGAAAACTTTTAGATGAACTGTATTTTGACCCATGGTGTCCTACTTTTAGAATATCCATTTTTGGTATCTTATACGTATGGCTTAACTTTTTTTCCGTTTTTTCTCCTGCATCACCCATTAATAGTATATTATATGAAGCAATTTTCATGTAGGTTACTAAACTATCTTCATTCTCATCTGTTTGATTTTTAAAATGAAGCAAGGTAAATCCAAGTTCTTCCTCTATCTTCTCCTCTTCTACCTTTTTATATGATATGCCATTCTTTTGTAAATATGCAAGAATTTCTTTTTCTAGCTTTGTATCTGTGCTTCCATTAAGATATACCTTATCTACTGGAAAATTTTGGACCAATTCTATAGTACTTCCTGCATGATCAAAGTCTCCATGAGATAGAATAATCGCATTCAATTTATGAATTCCTCTTGCTTTCAAAGAGGGAATTAAGACAGATAATGCCTTTGATTTTTGTCTCTCGCCTCCTGTATCAATCAAAATAGTATTTCCAGTCTCTCCATTTTCAATAAGAATACTATCTCCTTGCCCCACATCCAGAAGTGTTATTTTGTTTTCTCTTAACCAATCATGTTTAAAGTAATGGAATGAAAAAAAGAAAAATAAAAGAAGAAAACAAATTTTTTTATGACAAGCGATACTTAATAAAAAATAGAAAAGAATACTAGCATAAATAGAGAAATAGCCAAACTCTACAATGGATGGAACCTGATTCAACAAATAGGTTACATTTTCTAAAATAAAAATCTCTATGCTTAAAATAGGCTCTATAATGGGAAGAAGAAAAGTAAATAGAATCGATGGAAACAAAAGATAAGATACAAAAGGGACATATACTAAATTATATAGGGGTGTTAAAAGATTGATTTCAAAATTCATATTAACAACGATTGGAATGCTTACTAAAAAGGCTAGAACAGATGTCTTCCACAAATTTTTAATATACTGTTTTTCTTTTACAAATCCTAAAACAAAGCTAAGTAAAAAACTAAGTTGAAAACCAGTATGATAAAGAAGATATGGATTATAAAGGATTAACAAAAAGAATACAAAGATAAGAATGTCTCTCCTTTTTATTTTATTATCTCCCAAAATAGAAATATTTTCGCATAAAATTGCTCTCGTAATTCCAGGAGAAGATTTTGCTATGAAAAAATACAACGTTAAAAAACTAAACAAAAGTATTTTTTGAATCCTTTTCTTTGCAATTCTTTTTTTGAAAAAACGTACAAAAAATTGAATATGCATTCCTGATATAGCAAACAAATGAATTATACCTAGTTTTCTATATTCATCATAGACTTCACTATCTAAAGTATTTTCACCATATAAAAGAAGGATCATATATTCTTCTGTATCTTCAAAACTTTCTAAATAACGCAAAAAGACATTTTTTATTTTATAAAAAAGAGATATCTTCTTATTTTCCAATTCTATTTTTTGAACAATCACTTTATAGCTTATCTTTTTACTTTTCAAATATTTTTCATAATTAAACAAATAGAAATTGCGATTTTTCTCTATTTCTTGTACCTTCCCATATATCTTTACAGTCTGTCCTAATTGAATGCTTAAAGAAACTGGTGTATATGCATAAGCAATAAACCTACTATCTCCCTGCACTACATAAGAAGTATAAGTATCTGCCTTTTTTATCTCAATTACTTTTCCTTCAAAATATGCATCACTCTTTTGAATTTCTATTGGATATGTTAATCGATACCATGTAAGTATGACAACTAGAATGTAACTACACAGTAATAGAATCCTTAACTTTTTCAAATAAAGCTTCTCCTATACCACTCACTTCTTTTAATTGTTCAATTGTTTCAAATGGAAATGACTCACGATAACGAATGATATTCTGGGCTTTTGCTTCTCCAATTCCAGGAAGTTTCATTAGTTCTTCTAAGGATGCTGTATTAAGATTGACTTGTTTGATTTCTTCTTGTTTTTTGTCTTCTTTTTTCTCCTCATTTATTTCTTCCTTCTTTTCTGCAATACAAGCATCATTGATGGTATCAGGGCATTCTTTTTCAACTTCAACAATGGTATAGACAATCTTTTCCTCCTTCATTAATGCATTTATTTCATCATTACTATAAATAATAATGACCATCTCATCTTCTATTTTTTTACTTAAATTAATAAGAGATGTATTTGCATTGTCTAAAAGCCCTCCTGCTTCTTGAATCACATCAAACACTCTAGAACCTTTTGTTAATGTATAAACACCTGGAGTTTCAATTTGCCCCTTAATATCGACTGTATATTTTGTATCTTCCTGCTCCTCCTTTGTATTATCTTCCTTTGTTTCTATCTCTTCTTTCTTTTCGATGACTTCCTCTACATGACTATCCTCATATTCTTTCTTATCTACTTTTTTCCCGCTTTTATGTAATTGGGAAAAAAGAAAGAAAAATATAAAAACAGGAATGACTAATAAGGGAAAATACTTTTTCTTTCCTTTCACTTTCTCACCTCCTCATCATTAACATACGGGAAAAAATTTATCTTTCCTTCAAAAAAAAGAATAACTTTCCAGTTATCCTAATAAACGTAAAATATCATTGCATGTAATAAATACCATTAATGCCATTAAAAGATAAAAACCAAAGGAATGTATTATATTCTCTGTATTGCTACTCATCTTTTTTCCTCTTATTTTTTCAATGATTAGGAAGAATGCTCTACCTCCATCAAAGGCTGGAAAAGGCAAAATATTAATAAAACCAACATTGATACATAAATAAGCAATTAAATATAAAATATTTACAAATCCAGCTTTCGCACTTTCTCCAACTACTGTATAAATACCGACAGGACCTGATAAATTGTTTATGCTCAATTGCCCAAAAAGCAGACTTTTAACCGTCAAAATAAGTTGCTCTACTAAAGAATAGGTCTTTTGAAAAGGATATAGAATTAATGCCTTCCAGTCATGCGTTTTACTATTATCAATTTCTAAACCAAAACGGTAACTAACTTCTCCCTCTGCATTTTCTATTTTAGTAGGAGCAATTTTGATTTCCTCTTTTTCTCCATTTGCATGTTTTACAGTAAATGTTGTCTCTTTTCCTTCATTCAATGCAAGATAAAAGATTAATTTATCTGTTGATGTAATACGGTGTCCATCAATAGAAATAATTTTATCATTTTCCTGCATATTTGTTGTACTTAAAGAATACCCATCTTCTATATGACCAACAATTGCCTGATTTTTAGGTACACCTGCCATAATTCCTACAACAAAAAGAAGGATAAGTGCCAATAAAAAGTTAAATAATACACCTGCTATTATCGTTAAAAAACGTGCTTTCCAACCTTTATGAATCAGTTGTTTTTCTTTAGGAACATCACTATCTTCTGTATCTTCTCCTGCCATGGCAACAAATCCACCAATTGGAAAAAGACGAAGGCAGTACTCTGTTTCATCCCCTGCGCGTTTCTTTTTTAATAATTTAGGCCCCATTCCAAGGGAAAATTCATATACATATACGCCTGCTTTTTTCGCGAATAGAAAATGCCCTAATTCATGAATAAAAACTGTAATGCCAAGTACAATAATAAAATAAATAAGTGTCATAAATCATCAACTCCTCCTTACAAAATATGTATAAAAAAGGTAAAAGCCATTAAAACAAAGAATATACTATCAAATCGATCTAAAATTCCTCCATGTCCTGGCATAAAATCAGAAAAATCCTTTATCGAAAAGTTTCTTTTTATAGCTGAAAATACTAAATCTCCAAATTGACCTATCACCGATAAAAACAAAGTGAGAAAAACAATACCAAACAAGGAAAGAGAGATTTGGTGCATTGTTGTTATATAAATTGTTCCCACAAAAACACCCATTAAAGTTCCCCCAATATAGCCTTCCCACGTTTTATTAGGAGATATTTTAGGAACACATTTATGTTTTCCAATTAAACATCCTGTTAAATAAGCATAGGTATCAGTAAATATCGTAATTACAAAAAGGTAAACGAGCCAAGTTACATTGATATTTCGAACAACAACAAGTAAAGAAAAACATAAACCTAAAAGACTGACAATTCCTATCATAAAAAAAGCATCTATGATACCATATGTTTTATCATCTTGATAAATGATAACGGGAATCAAATATAAAAGGACAATACCACTTAATAGACGAAAATCAAACATGGCCGTAATACTAGAAATGGTTCCTGCTGTTAAAATAAAATAGGTTATCAAAAGATAAGAAATGCACTCAATAAATGGAGGAACATCCTTTTTTTTACTGACTACATTGAATAATTCACGCATACCTTGTAAAGAAAGAATATAAATGGTAATTGTATAGGGAAGTCCACCATAATATAAAACAGGAATAAATATACAAAGTGCGATAATAGCACTCAACACTCTTTTTTTCATAACGCCTCCAACTTTATTTATTATAATATATTTAGTAATTTTATTCAATACATTTCATTGACAGTCTTGTAAAAAGAAGATATAATGTGTTCGTTAGGAGAATGCTATGGAAACAATTGTAAATTTTTTTGTTGAAAATTTTGGTTCAAATGCTAATGGTTATACAAGGGAAATTTTAGTTTTTTTCATTTCTTGTATGCCTATTTTAGAACTTCGTGGAGGGCTACTTGCTGCTTCCTTACTAGGTTTATCCCCCACTGTTAGTTATATCCTTTGTATAATAGGAAATATACTCCCTGTTCCCTTTATTCTATGGTTTATTGAATTTATATTTAAAAAATTAAAAAATACACCTCTTCGTAAAATGGTTTTGTGGATGGAAAACAAGGCAAATTCCAAAAAAGAAAAAATTGAAAAATTTGGTTATATTGGACTGATTTTGTTTGTAGGAATTCCTCTACCAGGAACAGGAGCATGGACAGGATGTTTAATTGCTGCTTTACTAGGAATGGATAAGAAAAAATCATTTATTGCCACTTTAATTGGAATTTTTATGGCAAGTATTATTATGATGTTGATTTCATTTGGTTTTTTAAAAATACTTATTTAAAAAAGTTTTCCTTTCGAAAACTTTTTATTTGGCTATTCTACTTCTTTCATCTTATTTTCTAAAATAGAATATAAATAAATAGAAGTTGGTTTTTTCGTTTTTCTTTGAATATACGACTGATACCCTTTAAGCTGTTTTATATAAGATGTATCTTCTATATTCTTTAATTTATAATCAATAATGACAACATGCGTATCATAAACAAGCATGAGATCAATAATTCCATGGTATTTCTTTCCCTCTTCTTCATACAAAAATTCATATTCCTGAAAAATGGTAGCTTCCTCTTTATTTTGTAGTATTTCTTGTTTTAAAAAAGCAGATACATAAGAATTTTCCTCTTCTTTTAAGAAATCTGTTTGTTCCAACATTTGGTGAATTTGTAAGCCTTTAGCTATATTCTTCTTTTCTTCTTTTCCAAGAAGATGAATATTTTTTTTAGAGAAGGTTTGTTTTTCCTGTTTTTCTTCTTTAAAAAGGTGCTCTTTTACTAAGATAGGCTCTTTCTTTCCAGAAATCTCTACTTGCTTCTTTTCTTCTTCTCTTTCTTGAATTTCCTTGGGTTCTATACAAGATTCAATCAGATCTGTGACCGTTTTCAATAAGTCATAAAAACTTCGAATGTCTTTTTTTCTTAGAAAAGTTTCTTCCTCTACAAAATCAGGACAAACAAATATCATTTTCTCTTTTGCTCTAGTGAGTGCTACATAAAAAAGTCTAATCTTCTCACTAATTTCTTCCTGAATATATTTTTCTCTTACTATTTTTTTTACAATGGTATCTCGTATTCCTTCTTCATGATAAGGGCATACAATACCATATTCTTTATCATATAAAACCAAGTCATTCAAGTCAGAAATATTAAACTTTTTCGTTAAACCAGCAAAATAGCAAATGGGAAATTCTAAGCCTTTAGATTTATGAATTGTCATAAAAGAAACGCCATCTTTTCCTCCCTTAGGACTTGCAATTTTTAAATCTAGACCTTGTTCAAATAAATCAGAAAAGAAACTTTCCAATTCTTCTGTAGTATAACCAACCGTCTCTAATTCTTTACATAAATTTGTAATTGTATCTAAAAGTTTTAAATGTTCTTCTATATTTCCTATTTTATATAGTTTTTCCTCAATTTCAAATGAAGAAATCACTTCTTCCATAAACATAGAAGGCGTTAAAAACATGTATTGTTCTTTTAAGATAAGAATCTTTTTATAAATTTCAGTTTCTTTCACTTTTTTATTTGTAACCACTTCAAATATTTCTTCATCACTATATTCATATAAAAAACTACGTGCAAGAGATACAAAATAAAATCGGAAATCTTCTCCACGTTTTAACTTGAAAACAAAATGAAGAATATTATTTAAAAGTTGCAACAAGTAATTATCTAAAATAGATGTGTCTTTTAAGATAACAAGGGGAATTTGATAAGACTCAAATATTTTTTTATAAGTTTCTGCACTAGTTGTTCGATCAAGTAAGATGGCAAAATCATGATAAGTAATTGGCCTTGTTCTCTTTAAATTTTTATCATAAATAGGATATTGTTCTTCCATTTTCCTTACAATATCTTGAGCAATAATGGTTGCTTCCATCTTTTCTTTTTCTAATACATCACTTGCGTATGTATAAATGGACATGTGGTAGGTATGTAAAGGATGGTTTTCTGTATATTCATTATTACCAAAAATCATCTGGTGTGAAGTTACATAGTCGGCTCCCCCAAACTGATCATCCATTATTTTAGAAAACAAGCGATTAATATCATAAATGACTTCTTCTCTAGAACGAAAGTTCTTATTCATATCAATCTTTAATCCATGTATTCCATCACTAAATTGGTCATATTTTTCTTTAAAGATGGTGGGGTTGGCATTTCGAAAGCGATAAATTGATTGTTTGATATCCCCCACCATATAACAGTTATTTTCCTTAATCAAAGAGATAAAAAATTCCTGTAAGTCATTCGTATCCTGATATTCATCAATCATAATCTCTTTAAATTTGTTCTTTAAATCGTAGCGAATATCTTCATATTTTAATAAAAGTTCCGTTGCAATCTTCTCAATATCAATAAATTCAAAAACATCATTTTCTCTTTTAAAATCCATGACCTTTTCTTCCACTTTACAAACAAGCTCTAAAAGAATCTCCACATATTCTTTTGTATCTAAATACCCTTTTATTTCTTCTTCCATCCCTTTTTCTTGCAAAAGAAAATACTCATCCATTTTCTTTTTTAATTTTTCTTTTTTCTTTTTAGCAGCCTCACTACTTCTACTAGGAAGCGTTGGTAAACGATTAATGCAATTGTTATGCAACATTTCTTCTACAACCGTTTCCACCTTTTCTAAATAAGTGCCATCAACTTCTTGCTTTAATTCATCTAAGATTTCGAATATTTCTTCTTTTCTTTCCTCTAAAAATAAGAGATAATCCTTTTCAATTTTATTCAAGAAAGAAGGGCCATAAAATGTAGTCATATAGTTTTCAATGTATGATTTTTTATCAATCTCTTGATCTAACTTATCATTTAAAAGAAGAAGAATATCTCGAATCAAACGATCTTCTTTACAAGTAAATGTTTTAAGAAGATAAAAAAAGCGTTCATCTTCCACTTGATAATATTCTTCTATGACTTCATCTACGATTTGTTTTTTTAACCGTTTCATAAAAGCATTGCTTGCAATCTGTACATGTTTACTTATATTTTCCTTATAATGGTACTTTTTTAAAATGGAAAGTGCAAAACTATCAAAGGTCGTAATATATGCTGTATCCACACGGGTTAGTTCTTCTTTTAAGGAAGGAATTTCTTTTATTTTATTTCGAATTCGCTCACGCATTTCACTTGCAGCAGCATTCGTAAATGTTAAAATAAGAAGTTCATCCACATGCATCCCTTGCTTCAACTTCCAAATTACACGTTCGGTAAGTACCGCTGTTTTTCCACTCCCTGCTCCTGCGGATACTAAAATATCACATCCACTTTCATGAATTGCTTTCTCTTGTTCAATTGTCCATTTTGCCATGCGCACTACCTCCTAAAAAACTGATATCTGTTTGTTCTTGTAATTCTACAACATCCTTTTCTTCCATAAAACAAATACTTTTATATTTACAGAACTTACAACTGATATTTTCTCTTCGTATACGTTTTGGATTAATCACAAAATCAGCTTCTTCCACTAAGTGAACCATCTCCATTATTTTTGCTTCAACAAATTGATACAAATTATTCATTCTCTCTTCAGTAAGTATTTTACTGTATGCATAAAACCCATTAGAAGAAGTTCGCATACTTTTAATAAAACGGCTATCTTGATAGGTCTGGTCAAGTTTTAATAATTCCTCTTCACTCGCTAATGTATATCCATTCAATTTTAATGAATCGTATTTTTGTTGTTCCTCTGTTTTTCCAGTCTGGTATCTAAAGTTCTTATCTAAAAGATGTTCTAAGTAAAAACCAATAATCTTTATCTCTGGATTGTTTTTTCTAGCTAAATAATAGTACATAGGAAGTTGCATATGAAGCCCATAATATGTATCTTTTAACTGAAAATCGGTTTTTCCTGTCTTATAATCAATAAGAATAGCTAAATTAGAATTTGGCTCAATCCACTTTTTATCAATAATTCCCATAACCGTAACAGAAAAAGAGGAATCTAGAGAAATACTTATTTTTGTTTCTAATTCTTCTTTTTGAAAAGAAGAGTGCTCCTTAAAATCTTCAAAAAAAGAAATTGCCTGCTTTATATCTACAATATTGTTATTGATATAAAACTTTTCTTGTTTAGATAAAGTGTATTTGTTTTCTTCTAAATAAGTATTGATATAGGATTCTATATCTATTGGTTTTTCCTTTAATATTTCATGATATAATGTACCTAAAAGCGCACTAAAATTTTCTTCATAATAAGATAACCTCAAAATGTATTCAAGATAATATTTAAAGGAACATTCATAAAAGGTATTTAAAGAAGAATAAGAAAGCAAGAGTTTTCCTTCTAGATAGTCCTTTAATTTTTCTTTATTTAGTCCTTTAAATGTAGATGTATAAGATAAATAAGGAAGGGAGTAATTTTCTTTTAGCAAAAATAAAGCAGGTGACAAAATCCCATATTTTCGGTATGTATCTAGTAAAATAACTAGATTTTTTTTATTTTGTGTGTGACTATAATGACTAATTTGTCTAGGCTCTACTTCATGAATAAAAATATTTTCTAATAGTGGAGAAGGATAATATTCTACTCCTTTCTCTTCTTTTATAAAAAGCACTGTTTTATTCTTTATCTTATCTATCGCCTTTTTTGTACCATGGGAAAATAGTATATTTTTCTCTTCTGTATTTTCTAAAAAGGAAGGTTTTATAGCATCATAAAGAAAATCTTCATCTTTATAGGTCATAGGTAATAAAGAGGCATTTGCATTTAGAATAAAAACAAAATCATCTTCTGAATAAACATTATTTAATAATGGTTCTATTTTTAAATAATGCTTAGGATTTTCTTCAATAGCAATTTCTTTTGCAAATGTATCCATTAATTCTTCTAAAGAATAGTCTTCTATATTTTCAATTTGATTTAATTTAGCAAATAACATTTCCATATAGGGAGATACCATAATACTTTCTTTTCCCTCTAAGATTTCTCTTTTCATTTTCATATACATAGGTGTTGCATATAGAAATTGTTTTTCTTTTTGTAAGGGAATATGATATGCTTTCGCAAACCTTTTTAATTTTGGATACATCTCTTCTTGCACATTGGTAAGATAAATATGATCTAAAGAGACTCCTTTTTCGATTAAAGAAGAAATTTCTTCAAAAACATAGGCGAATTCCTCTTCACTATTTTGACAGACAAATGCTTCTTTTAACGGATAACAAGGAGATTCTACTCGTTCAATAGGAACAAATTCTTCAATCATCTTTAAAAGATTTTCTTCATATTTAGTTAAAATATCATAACCATAGAGAACGACTGCACGTGTTTTTAAGTAAGAAGGAAATGTCGGATTATAAAGGAGGAGATTGTGTTTTTCTACTTCTTTTTTTATGTTTTGAAGAAGTTGCATATTTATAGTATTGCTCTCGTCAATATAATATAGATTTTCTAAATAAATATGGGCTATTTCTCGTTTTACCTTATATTTTTTTTGAATGAAAAAAATTGCGTTTTCATTATATGAAAAAGTAAAAGAATCTCGCACCTCTTTTAATGTCATTAGTTTAAAAGGAAAAAATAAATTATTTTGTTCCATATAAAGTAAAATTTTTTCTTTAATCGATGTAGGAACAATAAAAAGTGTCTTTTCTGTTCTATTCTTTATAAAATCCATAGTTCCTCCTATTTCTCTATCCATTATTATTTTACGATACATTTGTTCGTGTGTCAACCTATTTTCCATTAAAAAGGAGACTTATTTATAAACGCCTGTTAAAAATTGAAATACACATTCGTGTTATTAAGAAATGTATAGACGAGATTATTCTGATAAAAAAGAGAACAGAATATCTAGATATTACACATTTCATAAATAAAATTTTTTCCTTTTTTAAGTAGAGAATCTTTTAGGATTCAAAGATTACCTCTTTATGAGATTCTAAATAAATGGTTTGTCTTCCCAAGGAGTCATAACTTTTTTCTAATTTTTCTTTTAAAACAGGTATATTCTTTTCAGATTTTAAAGGATCGTTTATATAGTAATACGTGCTATCGTACCCTGTCAAAACCACAGCGTGACTATTTTTAGGATAGGTAAATGTCTTTTTTTTATCATAACTTTGCCATTCATATACTTCCGTTACTTCTTCATAATCAATCGTAACCCAAATAATTGCGGGGGCTACAAAAGCAACCTCTTGTAAAGGCTTTTTAGAAGTTGGAAGTATAACATGAAAGTCTATAGAAGAATTTTCTTTTGAATACATGTAAATAGTCCTTATAAGCGCTTCTTCAATTACCTTATCAAAACAACCCCATCCTCTTTTTTCATCACTAGGACTTCCTGCATAATATTGAGAAGGGTCTGGACCATAACGAATTCCATTTTTTTCATATACATTTCCTTTGTTTAAATAAGTGTCAATGAATTCCTTTAGTGTGATGTCAATCCCATAATAATTTAAAAGCATTGTAGCAGATGTGGCCTCACAACCATTTGGATAGGATGGATTTTGTTTTATAAGTGGAACATCCTTTTTCTCTTGGTTACTCACTTTATATGCCTCAAGGTAGACATTCTCAAAAGATGGTATTTCACCTGTATACCCTTCAACATATAGTTTAGTATAATTGGTTAAGGCAAGTTGTTGGCTATAATAATCATTTGATAGAGTAGGAATTATAGCATGTTTTAATTTCTCTTTTTCCCTATGAAACGCTTTATACCAGTAATAATTCGTCCCAACTAAACCTGCCACTAAAAATAGAACAATAGTTATATAAATTCTCATTTTTGATTTTCTGTTTTTCATCAATAAACCTCTATTTCTACATGTATTAGTATTTCTTAACTACCATAATAGTAATACAAGTTCATTTTCTTGTCAATTCTACATTACTTTCTCTTCTATGAAGAAGTTTTTTTATCAAAAAAAAGGGTTCTCACCCTAATTCTCTGCTTCTTCTAACATTGTCGTAATAAAGATTCCATATCCTCTTTCAGGATTATTTACAACAACATGAGTTACTGCCCCAATAATATAATCCCCTTGAATAATAGGACTTCCTGACATTCCTTGTACAATTCCACCCGTTTTTTCTAATAATTCTTTATCTTTTATCTCAAATAAGATATTCTTTAAAGTATCCCCCTCTTTCGTTACTTTTAAGATTTCAATTTCATATGTCTCAATCTTTTCATTGGAAGTAACGGTTAAAATAGTTGCACTTCCTTTTTTTATTTCGTCTGGACTAGCTACTTTATAAAGTTGTTGTTTAGAATATGCATCACTATACGTTCCAAAAATGCCACTATTTGTATTTTCCAAAATGGTTCCTTTTTCATCGTTTTGATGTAAATCCGCATTCTTACTTCCCGGTGTTCCTGTATCGCTTCGGTCAATACTTGTTACCGTTGATGAAAATATTTTTCCTTCTCGCACTTCTAACATAACGCCTGTTTTTGAGTCTGCAACCTCGTGCCCTAAAGCCCCAAAACGTTTTGTATTTGGATCCACAAATGTTAATGTTCCAATTCCTGTTATTGTATCTTTTACGTAAAGTCCTGTTTTATAGATGTTATTTTTATCTTTGATAACAGGAAGTTCTGTTTCATACATCTTCTCATCTCGCATGTAAGAAATAGAAACTGATCCTCCATTTGTGCTTGAAATAATCGCTACCATTTGGTCAATACTATCGATTTGGTTTCCATTCACTTTTACGATGATATCTCCTGCTTCAAGATTTGCTTCTTTACAGAGATCTTTTCCATCCACTAAATAACTACCAACGATAAGTACACCATTTGATTTGATTTCAATTCCGATATTTTCACCACCTGCATAGATTTTTTCAGAATAGGCAAAAATGGAATTGGGTAAAATAAAGAATGTTAAAAGAAACAGGAATGATGCTTTTTTGATTTTTTTAAAAAACATGAAAACATCTCCTTTATATAAACAGACTACATTATTATTATCTTCATATAAAGATAGTTTATAAATTGTAAATTTTTCCAAACGAAAAAAGAATACTATATCTAATAATAGTATTTCAAAATTTTAAAAATTTATTTTTTTATTTTTTGTGGTTGTATCGGTGTATACATTTCCTGAAATACAGTTCTCTTTTCTTCTGACCATGCACTCATTTCTTTTATAATCTCTTCATAAATGATTTGTCTTTTTTTAAAATATTGCATGACTTCCTCATATGTTTTTGTTGTATAAATCTGAAGTCCACAAGTATATGCACAAGAACCTGCTTCATAAACAAAAGCTTTATCATTCACTAACTGAATTTGATTTTCTCTTATTAAATAACTATGATCTTTTTCTATATCATTATAGTCACACACTTTATAAACATCCCAACTTCTGTCATTTGTAAGCAAATAATTATCAGATTTTAAAGTCGAAAATGGGAATTTTTTTCTTTTTTGGTATTCTTTCAAGGCTTCTTCCATTGCTTCTTCCTCTACATGATAGACAATAAACTGCTTATTCTTTGGTAAACTTTTAAGATATGTAAAAAGAGGAGTCTCTATAATTTCTATTTTCAAACTATTCTTTTCATGTACAAAAATCTTATCCATATTATCCCTCAATCCTGTATTTTTCTTCCTCCCCATTCAACGATGGTAAATCCTTCTCTTCTTTTTGGTTCTAATACTTGTTCCTTTACTTCTCTCTTTTCAGAAAGAGGCATATAATCCATCATAATACGAATGAGTGTATCTGGCTCTTTTGAAAAAGACAATTTCATATAAGATTCTAACTCTTCATTCATTCTAAAATAAATATAATTGTATGGATTATTTTCCAATTTATTTATCCAGTAAATAATGAATTCATTCATTTCTCTCTCACTAAGTCCTAAATAAGCAAGTTTTTCTTCTAAGAAAGGAATGGTTTCGCTTCCCTTTACAACAAAACCTACTGAAGTATCAATCTTTGTATCATCGATTCCTTCCCAGTAAAGTGCATAATAATTTCGTTTAGTACCATAGTCATAAATAGTTCCTGATGGAAAAACATGTATATTCCAAGAATCATTATATTTTGGATAGGTATGTGTTAAAGGAGAGGGATTAGAAAAAGTTACTGTTATATCCATCTCTTCTGTTGGATAAAAATATAGAATTGGTTTATAAGCTACATTCATATCACAATTCATAGAGCTAGAACTATACATATAAGGTTCTACTTTTTCAATATTCGTTAAATCTCCCTCTACTTCATAAAGATAAGTCTCCCTCTCTAAAGCACAAACACCGCAAGAAATGGATTCGTGCAAATAAAGTTTTAAAGTGGTTCCCATTATCTCTGTTTTATCAAAATAAATATCTTCACGACATGCATCAACAGAAACTGTAAAAAATATAAATTTCTTACCCCTACCGAAAGCTTCCTTAAGCTCCTCTTCTGTATGTACCAAAGAATTTATAAAATGTGTAGGCTCTGTTTGTTCTTTAAATTTTATATATTCTTCATAAGAAGTTGCTAAAAAAATAGTATAATTATTTGTAAATTCACTTAAATGCCTATATTCTTGATCAATTTTGTATTCCTTCTTTTGCTTTAAAAGGACCACTATTATAAAAAATACACAGATAAGTACAACAGTAGCTAGTATTAGTAGTATTCTCTTTTTTTTCATAAAGTTTCCTCCCAATAACAAGGTATTTTAAAATTCCTTCTTATTTTTAAATACTTTTTCTATACTTATTTCATACTTTCATTTTAACCTTCTAATTTAAAATCTTCCTCAGTTTCTTTTACAATTTTACTAACTCGCTCTTCTACTTTTTTTAAAGAGGAATCACACTCTTTTACTAATTTCATAGCCTTTGTATATGCTTCAATGGATTCATCTAACCCAAACTCTCCATTTTCTAAAGAGGTGATAATTGTTTCTAATTCTTTCATATTTTCCTCAATTGTTTTCTTTTTATCCATTTTCTTTTACCTCCATTATTTTTGATGTAATCACTCCATTAGATACATGCGTATAAAGTACATCTTCTTTTTTCACATCTTTTATATCTTTAATTACTTTCTCTTCTAAATAAGTAATGGAATATCCTCTTTTTAAGGTTGCAAGAGGATTTAAAAGTTCTAGTTTCTCAATTTCTTTCGTAAGTATCATCTTATATTTTTCGAATAATACAGTTGGATTATTTAATAGATGATTTTTTTTCATCTGATTCAAAAGTATTTTTTTATCATTAATTTTTTTTAGTAAAAGTTCTTTTAATCTTTCTTCGTATAAATCAAGGGTTTGTCTTTTTTGCTCAAATAACATATTTGGAGTTTTGATGACAAAAGAACTCTTTAAACTATCCATAACCAATTCTAAATATTTTACTTTTTTTAAGATAGCCTCATTTAGACGAATTTTATATTGATTTGTTAAGTTCAGTAAATCAAAAATATTAGGAACCGCCATTTCTGCTGCTCCTGTTGGTGTAGGAGCCCTTAAATCAGCAACAAAGTCGGCAATTGTAAAATCAACTTCATGCCCTACTGCACTAATTACAGGTGTCTTACAAGCAAAGATAGCTCGAGCAACCCCCTCATCATTAAAGCAATTCAAGTCTTCGAAAGAACCTCCACCACGTCCAACAAGTAAAACATCTAAATGGTAATCATCCGCTTTTTTTATCTTTTGAATAATATCGTTTGCTGCGTACTCTCCTTGCACCAAACACGGAAATAAATAAGTTTCACAGATTGGATATCTTCTTTCAATTGTAGATAAAATATCTTTAATCGCAGCTCCAGTCTCAGCTGTTACAATACCAACTCGAGAAGGATATTTGGGAATCTTTTTTTTATATTTTGAATCAAATAATCCTTCCTCACTTAATTTTTTCTTTAACTTTTCAAAGGCAATATAAAGATTTCCTACCCCGTCTTCTTGCATTTCACTCACATAGATTTGATAAGTTCCACCTGCTTCATAAACACTAATAGAGCCCGTTACTAGAACTTTCATTCCTTCTTTTGGTTCAAAATCAAGTTTTAATGCAGCGCTCTTAAACATAATAGCTTTGATAATACTATTTTCATCTTTTAACGAGAAATACAAATGACCTGAAGAATGATTTTTATAATTTGAAATTTCTCCTCTTAAATACACCGTTCTCAAATTGGTATCATTATCAATACGATGTTTAATATAGCGTGTAATTGCTGTAATACTTAAATATTTATCTTCCATTTTCTTTTTCCTTTAATACTTTATCAAGCGTTGCATTAATCATTTTTCGAACACTATCATCACTATAGGACTTTGCTAATTCAACAGCTTCATTGATACAAACTACACTAGGAGTATCTGTATATATAAGCTCATATAATCCTATTTCTAGTATTGCTTTATCTGTATTTCCAAGGCGATCAATCTTCCAACCATCTAAATATTTATTTGCCATTTCATCTAATTCATTTTGATATGTAATAACACCATATACAGTATCTTTTACAAATTCATTATCCACTAAAGAAACTTCTTTGATAATATCATCCACATTATATTCCATATGATTTTTCTTGTAGATATTAATTTGATATAAAATTGTCATAATTGTAACACGTAGTTCACTTCTTGTTTTATGTTCCATTCAATCACCTCTTAAATTGTACCATAAATAAAAAAGAATTGGTATCTTTAAAGTTATAAAATACCTATTCATACATAGTTTTTTTCAATGCTTTTTATCTTTGCTTTTGATTCGAATATCCTAAATAAGCTTTTATATCCTCTGGAAATTGATTGATTTTATCCATTTGTTTTGTATCTTCTTCTGCATCAGAAGTTTGTATAATTTTTCCATTGACTTGTTGATAAACATCAGCTTCATTCAATAATGAAATAGATCTTTCTTTATGCCATTGTTCTACAAACTCACAACTATCTAAAAGTATTTTAATATCCTGGTTTTTAATACCACTATAACTTCTAAAAATAGTTCCATCACTATAATCTATTCCACTACCTTTGTTCAATAATTCAAAAACTTCCTTGGTAGCTCCCTCTTTCAATGCTGAAACTTGAAGATACAACTCACTACGTTTTATATCTGTATCTCTTCCAAGAGAAAGTCCAACTTGTGTAGATGTTGCATAATAAAGGAGTCCACTTGGATGGAATAAAATAACTTCCTTTGCTTCTTTTGAAGCCCTATCTGATATTCCTACATATTTAAAATTGTTTATCATTATTGTTCTAAAACCCATTTCTTGTAGTTCTAAAATCTTTTGTCCAAAGGGTGCTTGGGCTAAATCTCCCAACTGCATATCACTAACATAAGAATCCAAAACAGAAATGTTTTTGCTAGCCATGCTTGTCAAAAAGACTATTTTCTCTTCGTCACTCCAATTTCTATATGTCTTTCCTAACTTTATCTCCCATTCATAAATATCTTCACTTTTAATATCTAAACTTAAACCTGTCATAACTGCCTCCTGTTATTACTATAACAAATAATGAGAAATTTGTCGACCCACTTAGAAAAAATTGCATAAAAAAAGAGTTTCCCTCTATTACACAGTCATAAGTTCTTTCTCTTTTTCTTTTGTTTTTTCATCAACAATTTTATTGTACTTTTGAATTAGCTCTTGCACTTCATCTACTGCTTCTTTCTCTTCATCCTCTGGTACTCCAAGTTTCTTAATATCCGTGTTTGCATCTTGACGGATATTTCTTAAGGCAATTTTAGCTTCTTCGCCAAAGCCTTTTGCTTGTTTTACATATTCTTTTCTAGTCTCTTCTGTTAATGCAGGAATATTTAAAATAATAACCTCACCATTATTGTTAGGAGTCAGTCCAATATTCGCCTCAAAAATTGCTTTTTCAATTGGTCCTAAAATGGATTTATCAAATGGTTTAATCCATAATTGCCTAGCCTCAGGTACAGAAATGTTGGCAAGTTGTTTTAAAGGCGTATCAGTTCCATAATAAGATACCATAATGCTATCTAAAATGGCTGGATTCGCACGACCTGCTCTGATATTTGTAAATCGTTTCTCTAAATTTTCAATTGTTTTTTTCATTTTTTCTTCTACTTCTAATAAAATTTCATCCATAGTAATCCTCTTTCTATTTCCTCTTCATTATAATATATACTTGTTTCTTTTTCAACTGTTTTCTTTTTTTATACAGAAACATATGTTTTTGGAATAGTAATGACAGGTCTCACTCCATATGTAGTATTTTTATATGCACTCCAGCGAATAAGCATACCTGAATATTTTACTAAAAAAGCTGCTGCTACTTCATTAGATGGCGTACTTGTCCAGTAACCCTCAATTCTAGCGCGATAGGTACTATCTTTCGTATCTGTTGGATAAGTATTATTATCTACAATATTACAACCATATTCTGGAGTACTTTGCGTACAAAGAGCAGTATAATCATAAAGCCATGCATATTTACTATCTCCCGTTTCCCTTACATGCGATGAGCCCCAACCAGATTTAGTATAATCAGTTCCCTTTCCATTTAAGTAAAAGTCAGCTACTTCTGTTTCAATATCTGTTGGAGTCCCTCCCACATATTTTTTATTTGAATCCCACTTTATAGTATCTGTACGGTTAGCCCCTGTAATTTCTGCAATCTCATTCGCACGAATTAATCGAGTTTCCCTTTTTATGACTTCCTGCCAATCCTTAGTATCATCTTGTAATCTTTCCATTACAATGGCAGGATTATCTATTGTATACTTATTATTATTCCATGCTACATTTCCAGAGGTATTATGATCAAGTATCATTGTATAATTTTTTCCGTCATCTTTATAAACATACCATTTCATACAACCACTCGTAATCATAGTTGGTGTCCCAAATTCATTGACGTTTGCTTCGGCCTCTTCTTTTGTACATTTCTTACTAATATCGGTTGGATCTAAATAAACTATAGCCAAATAGGTTTTATCTTTTGCAACTTCTATCGTCGCCCCACTTTCTATTTTTGGTTCCTCTGGAATACTAGGTATCACACTTCCTGTTCCATCACATTTATCTAAGAATCCTTTTTGTGAAGTACATGTTTCAAATTCTTTTGTTTCCATATTCATTTCATAATGTACATAGTAAGCATTAAATCTTAGATTTGCGGTTTCAACAAAACCATTATTTATTTTTATTTCGTTATTTACTCCATTATAGGGAGTATCCCCTTTGATTTCTAAGTTTAAAACCACTTCATTATTTTCATCGACAACCGTTTTTCCTTTTACTTTATATGTTTTCCCATCTGTATTTTCTATATTATTAATCATCAACATATTTTCAATTGTATCTACATAAAAGAGTGCACTTTCCTCAGCGGCTTTTAATCTTGACTTATTTACTAAACTGAGTATTAATGGTACTGCAATTAATGCAATAACTGCAAGTATCACAATAACAGCTAATAATTCAATAAGCGTAAATCCCTTTTTCATTTAAACACCACCTTTCTTTTATGAAAACATAGACTTAGGAACTGTAATTACTGGACGAATGCCAGCAAGTTTCATACTCGGACCATAGGTAACCGCTCCGTTCCTTGAAATCGCATAACTACTAATTAAATCATTATTAAATTCATTCAATAGCCAATAATATAGAACCTTCCGACATCCATTCCACTTATATATAGAACACGAATTAGAGGAATTATCGGCCTCAATATATAAGTGATTATCAGCTACATTACAACCATATTCAGAACTTCCACCAGTACAAGATTCCATATAATCATATAACCAAGCATATTTACTTGAACCTGGTGTAGTTGCTATCTCTTGCCGCCAACCATTGTATGTAGATCCACTTCCGTCTAGATAAAAATAACTCGCTTCTGTATCCATATTTATTTCTAAAGATGTACTAAATTTTTTACTAGAATGCCACCTGATTGTATCCTCACGACTTGCCCCAGTAATTTCTGCTATCTCATCAGCACTAATAAATCTTGCTGTTTCTTTGAGTGTGTCTTCCCAATTTTTAACATCATTACTAAATCTTTTATCTAGTTCTGTTGTCCCCACTTCCTGATCCCATCTTACCCCAATGGTTGTATTATGATCAAGTATCATTGTATAGTTTTTTCCGTCATCTTTATAAACATACCATTTCATACAACCACTCGTAATCATAGTTGGGGTCCCATATTCATTTATATTTGCTAAAGCATCCTCTTTCGTACACTTTTTACTTATATCTGTTGGGTCTAGGTAAACCTCTGCTAGATAGGTTTTGTCTTTTGCTATTTCAATAGTGGCCCCACTTTCTATTTCAGATGGAGTCGAAACTTTTAATTGATAAGGTGAATCACTTGTTCCATCGCCACCAGTTATTCTTAAATTTGATTTTAGCACTACAATGGGACGTATAAGAGTTCCGGTGGTTCCGTTGTCACCAAGCGAATTGCTGTATATGGTATCACGCTGGACAGATTGAAGGGAGCTGCTAGCATTGAGAGTACGTGAAGCTAGCCAGTAAGTAACATAAATCGGAATTCCAACTCTTTGTGCTCCCAATCTTCCTATGGCCTTTGTAACTAAATCAACATCTGTTAGATATCCTTCATCTCCTGCATCATAAGATGTTACATATTCATCAGCCTTTGTACTGTCATATCCCATATGTCTTGAACCAATTGTATAATTTACGTCTTCATAAGCTTTAGCTATCTTGTTTAGTGTCCCTATGTAATTGTAATATCCTGTTCTGCCTGTAAAGCTTATTATGTTAGTAGGTACATATTCTGATACTAAATCTACTGTTCCATCTGCATTTTTTCGTATCACTCTCCATACTTTTAAATCACTTGGATTGATGACTTGGTCTTCACTATACCCTGTATCTCCCTTCGCTATAGTATACGATGTGCTACTGGGGATATAACTAACGTAATCCCCCAATTTTATATCGGATAATGCAATTGTTGGCTCTTCTGGGGTACTTGGCTTGATTTCACCTGTTCCATCGCATTTATCTAAAAATCCTTTTTGTGAGATACATGTTTTAAATTCTTTTGTTTCCATATTCATTTCATAATGGACATAGTAAGAATTAAACCTTAGATTTGCGGTTTCAACAAAACCATTATTTATTTTTATTTCGTTATTTACTCCATTATAAGGCGTATCTCCTTTAATTTCTAAGTTCAAAATCACTTCATTATTTTCATCGACCACTGTTTTCCCTTTTACTTTATATGTTTTTCCATCTGTATTTTCTATATTATTAATCATCAACATGTTTTCAATTGTATCTACATAAAAGAGAGCACTTTCTTCAGCTGCTTTTAGTCTTGACTTATTTACTAAACTGAGTATTAGTGGTACTGCAATTAAAGCTATCACTGCAAGTATCACAATAACTGCAAGTAGTTCAATAAGTGTAAATCCTTTTTTTCTTTTCTTCATATAAAACCCTTCCCTAATACTTGATACAGTATAAAACTGATGTATTCGTCGGTCTAGCTGTAGCAACATTTGAATATGTATTTGTAGTACTTTCTCTTGTACCACTTAATCGTATCCAACCATTTCCTGCATTATATCTACCAGCTGCATCCGAATCAAAATAGGTCGAACCCCAACCAGAGCTTGTCACACCACTTTTTGTGGGAGAAAAACCTAAATATTGTTCTGTATTAGCAATTATTGTAAGCACAGTAGCTCTCTGATGTACACCAACAGCGGATCCAGAACCTTCTTGAATACCTGTTCGAGATACATGACTATTTGTTCCCGTTCCTCGCAAAAATTCTCCTCTTAAATCTGGTACCGCAAAAGTAGATGTTCCATCTCCACCAAAATAATTATAGCTTCCGAATTCTGTTTTCATTAATTCTGCAAGGTTTGGATATTCACTGATATTATAAGTTGCTCCATCACAAATTAAATAGCCATCAGGGGCATTATTCCCCATAAATGAAATGACTGTTCCAGCTGGAGTAGCGTCTTTCCTTTTTCCAATTTCTCCTGTTTCTTCATCAATTTCACAATCCTCTTTTTGAACGGTTACTCTTGTTTCAGATACAGTTTTACATGCACAGTATTTATTACTACATATAGCGATGGCTGTATCTCCATTCGCATTGATTTGTAACTTTCCTGTTTTTGGCATAGAACCTTTGAATTCTAATGCTTCATCTTTATTTTTTACATTTACAAACCTTCCACCCAGAATTTCAAAATTGATTCTCTCATACCCTTCATCACTACTTCCAGGTAATACATGATTAATATAAAATGCATTCCCAGCCTCTATAATTCCATAGGCAGAGTCTTCTAATGCTCCTTTTTCTGCTCGATTGATAATGGATATAATGGATGCTGTTGCAATTAAGGCTATCACTGCTAGTATAACAATCACTGCCAGTAATTCTATAAGTGTAAATCCTTTTTTTCTATTTCTCATACAACACTCCTCTATTCTTACTCATTGTATCATATGACAGACACAATTATCAACCTAATTTTCTCTTTTTCTTTTTTGTTAAAAATAGTTTTGCTAGTATTAAATAAAAAAAACTAGAATAATCTAGTTTCCCATTTGTTTAGCTACTTCTTCTGCAAAATTTTCGTTTCTTTTCTCCATTCCTTCACCAACTTCAAAACGTATCATAGAAACGATTTTTCCATTATTTTTTTCCACATATGTACGAACATTCATATCTGAATCTTTTACAAAAGGTTGTTCTTCTAAACAAACTTCTTCATAGTATTTACGAATTCTTCCTTCAACCATCTTTTTAGCAATTTCTTCTGGCTTTCCTTCATTTATTGCTTGCTCTGTTAAAACAGCCTTTTCTTTTTCTAACACTTCTGTTTCTACATCTTCTTTTCTTACATATAATGGGCGCATTGCTGCTGCATGCATGGAAATATCTTTAGCAACTGAAACAGATGCTCCTTCTACTAAAGTTAATACAGCAATTTTACCTCCCATATGAATATAAGAGCCAAAGTTTTGTGTATCCGTTTTTGTTACTTTACAGAATCTTCTTAAAGATAACTTTTCTCCAATCTTAGCTGTTTTATTTACAATTAAATCATTGATTGTTCCACCTTCACAAGGAAGATTTAAAGCAGTATCTATATCACCATCTTCAACATCACTATCTAAAATAGCTTTTAAAATGGCATCAACCATACTTGTAAATTCTTCATTTTTAGCAACAAAGTCTGTCTCTGAATTTACCTCAATGCACACTGCTTTGTTTCCATCCTCTAAAATAGCAGCAATACCTTCAGCAGCAATACGATCAGCTTTCTTTAAGGCCTTTGAAATACCTTTTTCTCTTAACCAATCAATGGCTTCATCCATATTTCCATTTGTAGCTTCTAATGCTTTTTTACAATCAAGCATTCCAGCTCCTGACTTTTCTCTTAGTTCTTTTACTAAATTTGCAGTAATCATATGAACCTCCTCTTGTTCTTTGGCTTTTCAAATTTTATTTCAATTTTTAGTTTTTTATTTTAATGCTTCTAATAATTCGGCTTTTTTCATTGTTGAGTAACCCTTTACTTCCTTCGCTTTTGCTAAATCACGAAGCTCAGTTACTGTCATAGATTCTAAATCAGAAGTTTCTGCCTTAGGAGCTTCTACTTCTTCCTTAACTTCTTCTTTTTTTACTTCTCTTACTTCTTTAAAATCTTTCTTAAATTCTTTTTTCCCACCAAAGTTTTTATTTCGGTCAAATCTTTTTTTGTCATCTTTCTTCTTAACTGTTTCTAGAGCTCTTTCCATAATTTCTTGTCCAGACTTATCATCATCTTTTACATAATTAACAATCTTTCCACCATTTGCTTCTACAATAGCATTTGCCATAACACCTGTAATTAATTTAACAGCACGAATAGCATCATCATTTCCAGGAATCACATAATCTACATTATCTGGGTCACAATTTGTATCGACAATACCAAAAACAGGAATTCCAAGTTTTTTTGCCTCTTTAATCGCAATTTCCTCTTTAGATGGATCTACAATGTATAAAGCGTCTGGTAATTTGTTCATTTCACGAATACCACATAATAATTTATTTAATTTGTCATATTCTTTCTTTAAACCAATTCTTTCTTTCTTAGGTAATAAATCAAAAATACCCTCTTTTTCCATTTTTTCAATGTCTTCTAAACGTTTTACACGTCTTCTAATCGTTTTAAAGTTTGTTAATGTTCCACCTAACCATCTTTCAGATACATAATAAGATTCAGAACGTGTTGCTTCAGTTACAATTGCTTCTTGGGCTTGTTTTCTTGTTCCTACAAATAGAACTTTTCCACCATTCTTGGCAATCTCATATAAAGCTTGGTAAGCCTCTTCAATTTTTTTCGCAGTTTTTTGTAAATCGATAATATAAATATCGTCTCTAGAAGTAAAGATATATTCTTTCATCTTTGGGTTCCATCTTTTTGTCTGATGACCAAAATGAACACCCGTTTCAAGTAAATAATTCATTGACACAACGGCCATACTTTCATCTCCTTTTGTTTTTTTCTTCCATTATTTCTAACCTTCACCACCCAAAAAGGGCACTAGACAAAGGAATCCACAATGTGTTTATTTGAAAAAGCCAAATGTATTATATCATGAAAATGAGCCTTCCATCAACTATTTTATGCATAAAAACTAAATTTACCCACAAAAGAAAAAGAGTTTTCTACTTTCTCCTTTTCTCTACATTTTTATAAAATACTTTGTATTCTTTCCTTTCTTTAGGTGAGTTTATTCCTATACCCAAGCAAGATTGAATCAATTCCCCTCCAACATACTTGTTGAAAGAGTCCAATGCAATTATTACTATAAAGAGGGTACATTCTTACCTTCTAGGAAATTTGCTAAAACTTTTTGTTTTTGGTTTTTCCAATTCTTTATGGAAATAAATGGTAGCAAAATCTAAAACCTCCTGTATCTCATCACTGCTTGCACGTCCCAACCGATAACCTCTGATTTTACCTGCTCTTCGCATAATGCCTCGCATATCCTCAAACGTCATAGCCTGATACATATCACAAGTTGCCATACATTGTCCTTGTGTACATTTAGATTTCCTGAAAGATATTACCTCTCCATTCTTGAGCCACTGTTCTTTTGTTCCAAAAACAGTACCTATTGATTTCCAAATACCTATTTTTTCCACACCTACACCATTATATATAGAAACAAAGTTGTTACATTCTTTATCAATCCAATTCGTTTGTTCAAAAAGTCCAGTCTTCCCATCGTAGGCACAAACGAAATAATTTCCTACATTCTGTTCCTCTTCTCCTGCTACCTGTGCATTTGTTTGTTCTGTTGAAATAGGAATAATTGTTGCTTTTTCCCCATATAGTATTTCACTAGTCGTATCCCCTCTATTCCCTCTTTGTGTTTTTTTATGTTCCTTTTTTTCCACTAGCTCCACTTTATTTACACTAATCTCATTGTATAACTCTATTGCTAGCTTAATATGCTCTAATATCTCTTTTTCCTTTCTTTCTCTATCATTCATAAAAATCCCCCTCCCGTTTTCTCATAAATTGCGTCTATTCTAACACCCTCTTTCCCTTTTGTCAAATTGAAATATGTTTCCATACTTATAATTTTCTATTGTTAAACGTCGTGGAAAAAAACGTTCTATTATTGCCATTGCTAGAAAGATTTTAGTTGCCATTTACCATATGTTTTCAACTGGTGAAGTTTGGAAGCCAACCGATTTGGCGTCAGTTGAAACAACTGACAAAGATAGAATTAAATATAATACTAACAATTTTAAGCAATCTTTTAAACAATTACTTTCTTTAGGTCTTACATCTGAGGAACTCATCAATTTAATTAATCAGAATTCCAGTATAGAATAGCTAAATTTTGACTATAAATTGGGGTAAGGGGAAGTCTGCCCTTTTTTGGATAATTCTCTTAAATAAATTTACTCCTTTTTTTCAGACTATACCTCTTTTTGTTATGCTATATATAATGTTGTTATAGCACCACATATAGCATAACAAAAAGAGAATCAAATGTGAATACTTTCCATTAAATAAAGGGATAATTTTATTTTTCTATTGTGTAGTGTTCTTTTTGTGTTTATCTTAGGTTTAATTTGTTCGCTTGTTTTTATTATCTTTTAATAGTATACTTTCTATAGGGAATATCAGTTGTTGAGTGTCTACCAAATCTCTCGAAGAGAGGAGGTTTGATAATGATGAAGAAAAGAAACTTTGTAATCAAAGTTCTTCGATACATTGCTATCATTTTATTTCTCCTTATCATTATGATAGTAGTTATAAATCGAGTAGAGAAAATTAAATAAAGATTTTCTCTATTTAATTTGTCCCTCTCACACCACCGTACGTACCAATGCCGTCAACTTAAGAACTTTTAGTAATTACGTCTTAGATTAGTGGTATGCT